>NZ_JAIEFA010000043.1 GCF_029067145.1 Helicobacter sp.
CAAAAAATGGATAATTGCAAGCCTTTCTTAAAATTCCTCCCTTTTTATGTGAAACTTGTTTTTTGTATTGGCGCAAGCACAAACCGCTTAGATTTTGCTGATATTTTAATCCTTACTCAAGTAAGCCAAGAGGCGAGATTGAAGCGACTAACACAAAGAGAGAAAGACCCACAGAGAATCCAAAGCCTTTTGAATGCTTCCATTACCCCAAATCTCCGATACAATCATAAAATGCTTATTAGCCTTGAGGAATCCTTTGAACCCAAACTGCTAGAATGATTCCTATTTCCTAAATCATTGCTTAAACTAAAACTTGCTAAAATAAGCCTTTTTCTTAAAGGAGATTTTATGCGAAGCGACACCATTAAAAAGGGATTCCAAAGAGCCCCCCACAGAAGCCTACTGCGTGCCACAGGGCTAAAAGATGAGGATTTCAACAAGCCCTTTATTGGCATTGCAAATAGTTATATTGACATTATTCCCGGGCATTTTTTCTTAAATAAATACGCGCAAATCATCAAAGAGGAGATTCGCGCTGCGGGTGGCGTGCCCTTTGAGTTTAACACCATCGGTGTAGATGACGGAATCGCAATGGGGCATAGCGGTATGCTCTACTCTCTGCCAAGCCGCGAGCTGATTGCGGATTCTATTGAAACAATGATGAATGCGCATAGTTTGGACGCGATGATTTGTATCCCAAACTGCGATAAAATCGTACCCGGAATGCTTATGGGTGCTTTGCGCGTGAATGTGCCGACTATTTTTGTCAGCGGCGGTCCAATGCGTGCGGGCAAGCTAGAGGACGGCACGATTTTGGATTTAAACTCCGCCTTTGAAGCGGTGGGCGCGTTTAATGAGGGCAAGATTGATGAGAAAAGGTTACACGAAATAGAATGCAATGCGTGCCCAAGTGGCGGAAGTTGTAGTGGAATGTTTACCGCAAACTCTATGAATACGCTTTGTGAGGCTATGGGCGTTGCGCTGCCCGGAAATGGGACGATTCTAGCCCTTAGCAAGGAGCGCGAGGAGCTTTTACGCAAAGCAGCGCGTAGAATCGTAGAAATCGCGCTTGATGAGCAAAAAAGCGAAAAGTTTAGATTCCGCAATATTTTAAACAAAAAAGCTGTGCATAACGCCTTTGTCGTAGATATGGCAATGGGTGGAAGCACGAATACGATTCTGCATATGCTCGCAATCGCCAAAGAAGCGGAGGTGGATTTTAACCTAGATTCTATCAACGCACTTGCCTCCCAAGTGGCACACATCGCTAAAATCGCCCCTGCCCTTAGTAGCGTGCATATGGAGGATATTCACCGCGCCGGTGGCGTCAGTGCCGTGATGAATGAGGTGGCAAAAAGGGGTAACGCTGCCTTTGAGCTAGATTTTAAAACAAGCGGAACAACAGATTCGATTCGCATTATGCGATTTACAAAAGAATTGCAAAAATATCAAGAGGCTGTGATTTCTCTTGTTTTGAATTACGACAATCACGATGATTTATGGCGTAAGGCATATCTTAAAACTCAACTTGACTTACATAATATCGCCGAGTTTTATAAAAATGGTGCGTTTTGGATTGCACTTGAGGGCGAAGAAGTCGTAGGCTGTATCGGTGTTTATGAGGAGCAAAAGGGTATCGGAATCCTAAAAAAATTTATCGTGCATCAAAGATATGCTTCGTCCATTTCTCTTGTAAATCGACTTTGTGCCGAGTTGTTTGCATTTCTTGAGCGATCGCATTATAAAACATTGATTGCCGATAGTCCTAATAAGGGCTATATTGATACTTATACGGGTGGATTAAACTTTGGCGAGCTTATTTTTGATACGCCCGAAGCCACGCAGCAAAATCGGGAATTTTATACAAAAATAGGCTTTAGGCAAGTTCCTTATGAGCAATTGCCTGTGGCTTATGCTCCGTTTTATCCTAAAGAAATTAGCGATTTTTTTATCCTTGATTTACCACAACTTCCGCCGCATACGCTCTATCTTGACGCGCTCACGATTACAGGTGAGACTTTGGGGGAACGCATTGCAGGTGCGGAGATTACGGATTCTAATATCATTCGCCACAATGAAAACGCGTATTCGCAGGTAGGTGGATTAAAAATTCTTTATGGCAACCTCGCGCAAGAAGGTGCAGTACTCAAAGTCGCCGCAGTGGCGGAATCTATGAAAGAGTTTGAGGGAAGTGCGGTATGCTTTAACTCCCAAGAGGAAGCGATTAAAGGCATAGCCGGAGGCAAGGTAAAGGCGGGGAATGTCGTAGTCATTCGCTATGAGGGACCAAAGGGAGGACCCGGAATGCAAGAAATGCTAACCCCCACAAGCCTCATTATGGGAATGGGCTTAGGAGAATCTGTCGCTCTCATTACGGACGGACGCTTTAGCGGGGCAACGCGTGGCGGCTGTATCGGGCATATCAGTCCAGAAGCAGCAGAGGGAGGATTAATCGCGTTGATTGAGGACGGAGACAAAATCGCGATTTCAGTTTCAAAAGGTACATTGGAATTGCTCGTGGATTCCGCTGTTTTAGAATCTCGCCGCGCAAAATGGCAACCTGTGAAAAAAGAAATTAAAAGCAAATGGCTCAAACGCTACTCTTTGCTTGTTAGCAACGCCGCAAATGGAGCGGTGCTAAAAACGGAGCTGTGAGTGAGAGTTTGAAAAAGTCATTTGCCCTAAAAAACTAGATAGCACAATTTTTGCAATAATGCTACAACTATGTAGAATCTTGTATTCAACCTAAATCCAAGCATTAAATGGCTGATTAAACTCCTGTTTCCTTGTCTCCCATTGCGCTATGAGGTTAGTTTGTTTTCTCTCTCTGCATCTGTGGGAGCATAACTCTCTCCTTTTTGTGCTACTTACTCCTCAATAACAAGAATTACAAAAGATTCTATATGTTTAAATGCTCTGCAAATAAGTCGTGGCACTGCTCTGTGCTAAAACGAGCAAAAAGAAAGCTCCTATCTGTAATAACACCCGTATCAATTTCATTGAGCTTTATATTCTCATCACGCACAAGCTCTACTAGCTCATCTCTATCCCCTTTGGCTGATAGGTATGTTTTTGAGAATCTGTGCAACTATTAAGCGCAAATGCCCCCAAACATATTGCGACAATACGCATAATCTTATAGATTTTCATTTTGCCTCCTTTATTTTGGTAATTGCGCACCACTTTTTGCACCTTTTTCATAGAGTAGTTTCTCTATGACTTCACCACTTGCCTTGTCATATTCATATTTTTGCTTCTGCCTATTTATAATATCAAGTGCAGTGATATTGGAATGTTTATTTTTAATATTCACATCTATACCATTGTGTATAAGAAAAATAATTTCTTCTGCATTTCTAGTAAATGGTATAGATCTTAAAACTTCCATAAGCTTACTTTCCCCATTTTCGTCTGTGACATTAATATTTGCACCTTGCTTTAATAATACAGCCATTTTGTTTTTAGAATAGCTCCAATACAAAAAGACTCTATCTAAATATTCTTGCTTAAGTTCTTTGGATTGCACAAAGCTTAATGCCAACTCTGCGATTTCCTCATATTCTTGTATATTTTCTGCACTTCTACCTAAGGCTGAAAGCACTATGGATTTACTTTGTTTCTCACTGCCATTGAATGCCCCTTTGGCTAAAAATAGCTCAATCACTTCTTTAGAAGCATATTCAAAAACAAGCGGTAAATAATCATTTTTTCCTTTTTCTATCACTGCTCCAGATTCTATAAGAAGTGTGATAATATCATTGCTTATAATAGGGCTTCCCCACAAACTATAAGCCTTTTTCATATCTTGTATTGCTCTATCAAGTGGGGTTTGTCCTGATTTTTTACTTGATGGAAAAAATATATACTCTAAGACATCAGCTATTACTCCTCCGGTTTGACATTTTACATTTGGATTTACTCCGCTTTTTAAAAGCCTCTCTATCTTTTTTGTATCACCTTTGCTTACTGCATTATAAATGCTACAAGGATAAAAAGCACTCTGCAAATACAAATAAAAGCAAAGCACAGGTGCAAGAATAACCCCCATAATGCCAAAAAATCGCTTAATATTTGTCTTGCTATCTTGCCTTTGCAAAAGCTGAATTTCTTTGGGAATCTCACTATCATTTAAAAGTGGAATCTCCCAATTCATAAATGAGCCACGATGGAGTAAAATCATTTGAGAATCATCTAAAGGCAAAGAAGCGCAAAAACGAACAAAAGTAAAAATTGCCTCCCAATGTATATTTAACCTCAAATTCACATCTAAACTTGATATATTGCGTATGGGTTTATCAATAGAAACTTCTTGTGAAAACTTCTCACACCAATTTTGATTTTGCATAATGCTATGTTTTATAAAGCAACGCACACCCTCTAAAAGTTTAATTTCTAATCTATGAAAAATCTTTTTTGTTCAAAAAAGACAAGAAAACTGCCATTTTCATCACGAACAATAGTGTATCCCTCTAGTTTTTTAAACAAGCTTTTTGCAATGACAAAATTATAAATGCCTTGCAAAATTGCGCCCAAAACAAGACCTATCCCGAATACAATAGGTGCAAATAGTATAGAGTATGCTAAAGGAATCCCACTTGCTCCGCCTGTTTCCATATACGCTAACATATAAAATAGTGTTCCAATAGGCAAAGCTACGGCTAAACAAGCTGAAATTATCGCAACCCACTTAAAAATCATTTATCTCATCTCTTTTTATAAGATTGAAACTTTACACAGACTTTTATTCCTCATCGTCATCTTCCAAATCTGGTGGGAATTGAAACAACGCACTTTCCATTTCTAAGATTCCAAAACGATAAACAATGTGTGCATTACTACCCTGATTGCGCATATTTTCTATCTCTGTATTTACAAACTCCTTAAGTCTTGCAATCAAGCCCACAATCTCCTTTTGCCACTCTGCACTCGTGGTAACAAAAAGTAAATATTCTGGATTATTCAAATAAATATCCGGCTTATTTGCGCTAAACTCTGTGCGCAGTTTGGTTAAAATCCTCTCATAATCCTGCGCACTCGCGTGATACAAACTATAACCAAAGAGTAGTTTCGCCACTTATACTCCTAATGGTTGATATGATAATTGGGTGCTTCTCTAGTAACCATCACATCATGCACGTGCGATTCTCTAAGCCCGCTTTGTGTGATTTCTACAAACTCCGCTTTTTCCCAAAGCGTTTTAATATCTTTTGCGCCCAAATATCCCATAGACGAGCGCAAACCTCCTAGCATTTGATGAATCACATCTGCTATCTTTCCTCTATAAGGCACGCGTCCTTCAACCCCTTCTGGCACAAGCTTCTCTTGCGCTGTTCCTTCTTGAAAATATCTATCCGCACTGCCTTTATTCATTGCCCCCAAGCTTCCCATACCACGATAATTTTTGTATTGTCTTCCTTGATAAATAATGGTTTCTCCGGGAGATTCCTCCGTGCCTGCTAACATACTACCAATCATCACACTAGAAGCACCTGCCGCCAAAGCCTTAGCAATATCTCCAGAATACTTGATTCCTCCATCGGCGATGACAGGAATCTCTGCTTTTTGACAAACTTTTGCCACCTCATCAATTGCAGTGATTTGTGGCACACCTACACCTGCGACAATTCTAGTTGTGCAAATACTTCCGGGTCCAATCCCTACTTTCACCCCATCAGCCCCAGCATCAATCAATGCTTGCGCTCCCTCACTTGTCGCAACATTTCCCGCAACAATATCCACAGCCAAATGTTTTTTGATTTCTTTTACCGTCTCTATGATTCCCTTGCTATGTCCGTGCGCAGAATCCAATACCAACACATCAACCCCCGCATCTACAAGCGCTTTTGCTCTATCATACTGAAAAACACCGATTGCAGCCCCTACGCGCAAGCGTCCAAAGTCGTCTTTATTGGAATTTGGATATTCAATGCGCTTTTGAATATCCTTAATCGTAATTAATCCTTTGAGAACTCCCTTTTCATTAACAATAGGTAATTTTTCAATTTTATGTTTATTCATAATATTACGCGCTTCTTCTAAACTCGTCCCTTCTCTAGCAGTAATCAATGGGGCTTTGGTCATTACTTCCTTGACACAGCGGCTTAAGTCTGTTTCAAAACGCATATCCCGATTCGTTAAGATTCCAATCAAATTTCCTTTGTCATCTACCACAGGCACACCAGAGATTTTATAATTATCCGTAATAGCCTTTGCTTGAAACAAAGCAGAATCTGGACTGATATAAATAGGGTCAATAATCACTCCGCTTTCGCTTTTTTTCACTTTTTTAATTTGTGCGACTTGCGAATTTTCGTCCATATTTTTATGGATAATCCCAATCCCTCCAAGTCTTGCCATAGCAATTGCAGTGCTGTATTCTGTAACGGTATCCATTGCAGCAGAAACCAATGGGGCATTCAAAGCAATATTGCGAGAAAATTTTGTCTGCAAAGAAACCTCTTTGGGCAGAATCTCTGAATAAGCAGGAACCAATAAAACATCTTCAAATGTTAATGCACGCATTCTAATTCTCATCATTGCTCCTTTTATTTTAAGGTGTTTTCTAAATTTAATGCCAAATCTAGCAAAGTTTGTTCGCTAAATGCTTTGCCAATAAGCTGCATTCCTATTGGCAATCCCTCGTCCTCATCTACAGGGAGTGAAAGCGCAGGAAGCCCCGCTAGATTAATCCCAATCGTATAAATATCCTCTAAATACATTTGCAGAGGCGTTTTACAATCCTCAAATCCAAACGCCACGCTTGGAGCAACGGGAGAGAGAATCGCATCACAATCTTGCAAAATCATATTGTATTGCCGCGCAATCAGTGTGCGCACCTTTTGTGCCTTGATATAATACGCGTCATAATAACCGCTGCTTAGGACAAAAGAGCCAAGCAGGATTCTACGTTTCACTTCATCGCCAAATCCCTGCGAGCGCGTTTTTAAATACAGCTCCTTTAGATTGCCAATGTCTTTGGCGCGGTTACCATAGCGCACACCATCAAAACGCGCGAGATTGGAACTCGCCTCTGCGGTGCAAATCACATAATAAGCAGAGATAATATAGCTTGTATCCAACATTTCTTTTTCAACGATTCTATGCCCATTTTTACTTAAAATGTCAATCGTTTTCTGATAGGCGTTTTGGACATTTGCGTCCGCGTCTTTTAGTAGCTCTGGCAGAATCGCAATCGTCATTTGAGTATTTGGATTTAAATTTTTAAAAGTGCTTTGAGATTCTATATTTGCGCTTGTAGAATCCATTTTGTCATAACCCGCTATCGCGTCATATAGAATCGCACAATCCGTAACATTCTGCGTAATCGGTCCGATTTGGTCTAAGCTTGAGCTATAAGCAACCAACCCATAGCGGCTCACTCTCCCATAAGTAGGCTTCAACCCTACACAACCGCAGAAACTAGCAGGCTGACGAATACTTCCACCTGTATCACTTCCAAGTGCTGCAAGTGCGATTCCACCCGCAACTGCCGCCGCACTGCCGCCGCTACTGCCTCCTGGAACTTTATTGAGATTTTTTGGGTTGAGTGTCCTACCATAAAAACTACTTGCGGTCGTACTTCCCATTGCGAATTCGTCCATATTTGTGCGTCCAAAAGGCGCAAAAGAGGATTTGAGGAGATTTTCTATCGCAGTAGCATTATAAGGCGCAATGTAGCCTTGTAAAATATTGCTTCCACAAGTGATTTCCCACCCTTTTACATTGATATTATCCTTAATCGCAATCGGCAGAAGCGCATTATCATAATCTTGCACCTCTCCGATATAAGCATTCAAAGAACTTGCTTTTATCTTTTCTTTCAGTGTATTTTTAAGTGCTTTAATGCCGTCAATATCAAGCTTGAGCGCATCTTGAAGTGTAGGAATACTCATTGGATTCTCCAAAGTAGATTAAAAATTGCGAAATTATAAGGAATCTTTGTTGAAAAGTTGGTAAAGCAAAAAGGGATTGAAAGAATTTCGTTTCTCGTTCTTGTGAGGAGCAGACGAAGCACTCTACAATATAGAATCTCATTTTAAATTTTAGGGATTCCATTGTAAAGATTTCTATATGCTTGATTATAGATTTGCAAATGTGGGTATGCGCTGCAAAATAGAATCCTCACACTATCTTTAGCCCACAGTTTTAGCCACAAAGGCTTTGAGCAAATAAAGCAAAATTGGGGGGGGGGGGGGGGGGGGGGGGGGGGGGGGGGGGGGGGGGGGGGGGGGGGGGGGGGGGGGGGGGGGGGGGG
>NZ_JAIEFA010000044.1 GCF_029067145.1 Helicobacter sp.
ATCTAAATGTGCATAATTGAATGGAAAATTTTGTATTATTAGATTTGACATTACTAACAAGGGGAACAAATGAGTTTTTTTGAAGAATATGATAAATTAGTCAATGAGCGTGCGAAACAAAATATTCCACCACTTCCTTTGAGCAAAGAACAAACTTTAGAAATTATTGAATTGCTCAAAAAAGGTGAGCGCACAAAAGAATTAATAGAGCTACTCTCTCATCGCGTCAGTCCCGGAGTAGATGAAGCAGCAAAAGTCAAAGCAGAATTTTTGGATTCTATCGTAGAGGGTAAAATCAATGTAGAGGGAATCTCTAAAACATTCGCGATTCAACTACTTGGCACAATGCTTGGAGGATACAATATCCAACCGCTTATCAAAGCCTTAAAATCCAGCGATAAAGATTCTGCAAAAGCAGCAACAGAGGCACTTAAGCATACTTTACTTGTGTATGACGCTTTTAATGAAATCGTAGAAGTTTCAAAAAGTAACGCTTTTGCAAAGGAGGTTTTACAATCTTGGGCTAATGCAGAATGGTTTTTGAACAAACCTGCATTAGAAGAAAAAATCACTGCAACGGTTTTTAAAATAGATGGTGAAACAAATACGGACGATTTAAGCCCAGCAGGAGATGCCTTTACGCGTAGCGATATTCCATTGCACGCGCAAGCAATGTTAAAAAGTCGCACACAAAATGCTTTTGGTAGAATCGCAGAACTCAAGAAAAAAGGACACCCGCTTGTCTATGTTGGAGATGTTGTCGGCACAGGTAGCTCAAGAAAATCTGCTTGCAATTCACTTGTATGGCATATGGGACGCGAGATTCCATATATCCCAAACAAAAAAGCAGGTGGGCTTGTCATTGGTGGCGTGATTGCTCCAATTTTCTTTAACACCTGTGAAGATAGCGGTTGTCTGCCAATCATCGCACCTGTAACAGAACTCAACGAGGGAGATGTCATTGAAATCTACCCTTTTAAAGGTGAAATTCACAAAAATGGTGCCGTTGTGTCTAAGTTTGACTTCAAACCTACTACTTTAGCTGATGAGATTCGTGCGGGTGGTAGAATCAATCTCATTATTGGACGAGGACTTACCGCAAAAGCAAGAGAGGCATTAGGAATGCCAAAAGAGGACATTTTTGCCAAACCACAAACTCCAAAGTCTAACGCAAAAGGCTTTACATTGGCACAAAAAATGGTAGGACGCGCTTGCGGTGTAGAGGGAATCTTGCCCGGAACTTATTGCGAACCGCTTGTTACAACCGTGGGTAGTCAAGACACCACAGGAGCAATGACAAGAGACGAAGTAAAAGAACTTGCTTCGTTGGGATTTAGTGCAGATTTTGTATTGCAAAGTTTCTGTCATACCGCCGCCTATCCAAAGCCTGCTGATGTCAAGCTTCACGCGAGCTTGCCACAATTTATGAGTAGTCGCGGAGGTGTTGCATTGCGTCCCGGAGATGGCGTAATCCACTCGTGGTTGAATCGTATGGTGCTGCCAGACACCGTTGGAACGGGAGGAGATTCTCACACGAGATTCCCTATTGGCATTAGTTTCCCAGCAGGAAGTGGATTAGTCGCATTTGCGGCTGTTACAGGCTCTATGCCATTAGATATGCCCGAATCCGTCCTTGTGCGCTTTAGCGGCAAACTTCAACCTGGCATTACTTTGCGTGATTTAGTCAATGCGATTCCTTATTATGCAATCAAAAAAGGCTTGCTCACGGTGGAGAAAAAAGGCAAAAAGAATATCTTTAGCGGAAAAATCCTAGAAATTGAGGGCTTGCCAGATTTAAAAGTAGAACAAGCTTTTGAATTAAGCGATGCAAGTGCAGAAAGAAGTGCAGCAGCTTGCACCGTCGCCCTTAACAAAGAGCCTATTATTGAATATCTAAAATCCAACATCACTCTTATTAACGCAATGATTCAAGCAGGCTATCAAGACGCAAAAACACTAGAACGTAGAGCAAAAAGAATGCAAGATTGGATTGACAATCCAACTCTTCTCAAAGCAGATTCCAATGCCGAATACGCCGCTGTGATTGAGATTAACCTAAACGAAATCACCGAACCCATCTTGGCTTGCCCCAATGACCCCGATGATGTTGCTACACTAAGCGAAATTCTAGCGGATTCCAAACGACCACACAAAATTGATGAAGTTTTCGTAGGAAGCTGTATGACAAATATTGGACATTATCGCGCACTAGGGGAAGTATTGAAAGACGAAGGTATGGTTCCTACAACTCTTTGGGTAACACCGCCTACCAAAATGGACGCAAAACAATTGGTAGATGAGGGTTATTATTCGCTCTTTGGTGCAGCAGGAGCAAGGATTGAGATTCCGGGTTGTAGTCTATGTATGGGAAATCAAGCACGCGTCCGAGATGAAGCGGTAGTTTTCTCAACTTCTACTAGAAACTTTGATAATCGTATGGGCAAAGGCGCGCAAGTCTATCTTGGAAGTGCGGAATTGGCAGCTATTTGTGCATTATTAGGCAAGATTCCAACTAAACAGGAATACCTAGATTTAATCCCTAAAAAAATAGAAGGAAAAGAATCCAGAATCTATCGCTATTTAAATTTCAACCTCATTGAAGATTACACTTTAGCTTAACTCTATTTGGAATTTAGGAGTTTTCCTAGATTCCAAATTTCTTATTTTTAAAGCCAACTTTCTAAATCTACGAATCTCATTTCGTTTTCTTATCCTAAATCTATAAATCACAAAAGAAAATTTTTATTCTTTAATTAATATTTTTAAAAGTCTGTATAAGATAAAATTTTTTTGATTGTCTTAGCAATCAAAACTTTCACGAAAGGGGTTTAAATGAAACGTTTTATCGTCTCATTGTCATCAATCTTAGTTGCTTCCACTCTTACGCTTAGTGCAGCAGACCTTCTTAGTCAAGCAAAAGATAGTGGATTAGTGCCACTACCAAAAGACCAAGCAGGTATAGAGGCTATGCTCAAAGAGTTTGGAGTAAAGTTTAGTGCATTCTCTCAAGAAAAAGCGGAATTGGGTAAAAAACTTTATTTTGAACCTCGTCTCTCCAAAAGCGGTTTGATTTCTTGTAATACCTGTCATAACTTGGGCTTGGGTGGCACAGATGGAATCTCTGCAGCAGTTGGACACAAATGGGTAGCTAACCCACACCATCTCAACTCACCCACAGTTTATAACTCCGTATTAAACTCTGCACAATTTTGGGACGGACGCGCAGGAGACTTAGCTGACCAAGCCAAAGGACCTATTGAAGCAGAACCAGAAATGGCAACACCTGCGAAACTCGCTGTTCAAAAAATCTCTTCTCTACCAGAATATCAATCAGAATTTAAAAAAATCTATGGCAGAAGTGGAGTAACTTTCAACAATATCGCAGATGCAATTGCCACTTTTGAACGCACACTCATTACACCTTCTCGTTATGACGCGTTCTTGAATGGTGATGACAAAGCACTTAGTAAAGCAGAAAAAGAAGGTTTGCAAGTCTTCTTAGATAAAGGCTGTGCTGCGTGTCATACAGGTGTAAATCTTGGTGGCAGTATGCAATCTTTTGAAGTCGCAGGAAAATATAAATTTGCAAATTTAGGAGATTTCAAAGGAGATGCAAATGGTATGGTAAAAACACCTACTTTAAGAAATATTGCTGAAACCGCACCTTATTTCCACAATGGAGCAATTTGGGATTTAAATGAAGCAATTAAAGAAATGGGAAGTGTTCAACTTGGAATTAATATTACAAATGCTGAAGCTAAGAAAATTGCAACTTTCTTAAAAGCTTTAAGTGGTGAAAAACCGCAAGTTGTTTATCCACAGCTACCTATTGCTACAGATAAAACACCTAAACCTGAATTGTAATTCACGATTTTTGCTTTCTCAAGCCAAAGCCACTTTGGCTTGAGGCTTTTAAGCTTAAAGTTAATCCCATTAATTTAATAATCTACGCGCGTCAAAAATAATCCATTAGGTGCGACAGGGATTCTATAAATTTCTTTGCCCATTAATTGCGCCTTAAGCTCCTCTAAACCCAAATACCCTTTATCAATTTCTAGCAAAAATCCGACCATTAAACGAATCTGGGAGCGCAAAAATCCATTTCCCCAAAAAGATAAAATCCAAAAATGCCTACTCTCTAGCAATCTTGTTCTATATATTGTGCGCACACTCTGCCCTTTTATTTCTTTACATTTTACTTCGGATTCTTTGCATTGGAGGTTTATATCCTCATCACCGCAACCACCCACTTTCATAAAAGCCCTAAAATCATAAGTGCCTACAAGAATCTTTAAAGCTTGTTTTAACAATGCAACATTTTGAATAGAATAAGGCAAACTAAAAGCGTTTAAAAAAGGAGAATTTTGCTTGCTTAGCACATAACAATATCCTCTTCTTTTGGCAGAGAATCGCGCATTAAAATCCTCCGAAACAATCCAAATTTGCTTGACTTTAATAAAGGGTAAAAGTTTTGCGTTCAAATGCTGCTTCAAAAGTTCCAAATTACACCAATAATATGGAATCTCCAAAGAAATCACTTGCGCACTTGCATGTACTCCCTTATCTGTGCGCCCACTCCCAATAAAATTGCTAAAGATTCCAACACTCCGCAACGCAACTTCTATCGCTCCACTGACACTTAAAACATCTTTTTGACTTTGAAACCCAAAAAACACCCCTCCATTGTAAGCTATCCGCATTGCAACCTTGATGGAATCTCGCGCAAAACTCATTCTTATCTAGCTTAAATAAACTAATAGAATCGTCTAATATAGCGCCAATAGAGCCAATAACCAACCACTATCCAAACAAGCGGCAACAGCACAAGACCAAACAGAGGAATATAACTAGCACAAAGATACATTAAAGCATAAAATAATCCTACAACCGCCATTGCTTGTAAAATTGTATAATTTTTTTGATAGCGAGGATTTTTAATGCCCAAAAATGGATAATAAAACAAACTCATCAAAGGAAAAAGAGAAAGCAAAATGGACATACTAAGATTCCTTTTTGTTTTTTCTTGTCTTTTATTGGGATAAAATGCTTGCTGCCAATATTCTATCAGTCCGAGCTTCGCCCCCTCAAAAGCTTGAATCGCATTTCTTAAAATCAATTGTTCAAATCCAATTCTTTCAAAATATTCATCAAGCTTACGATAAACTTTGCCATTTTCTAAAATAACTTCCATTGTGCCATTTGAATTAACGATTTTCGCCTCTTTTGCAAAGATTAGTCCTTGATTTTCCTTGTTGTTTTCTTTTGCAAGCGATAAAAGCACAATATTTTCATAAACATTTGTGTCTTCCTTGCCTTTTTGCACATAAACAAGCCATTTGTCAAGCTTTTGTCCAAACTCACCTGCTTGCAGATTGATATTAATGCTATTTTTGCGCTCTTCTAAAAACTGCCGATACGCCACATCGCTTAAAGGTGTCAAGACTAATGATAAAATCAAAAGGCTAAAGCTAGCCAATAATGCAATGGGCAAAAAAATCTTAATAATCACTTGTGGATTCATTCCAAGCGCAAATAAAACAGGTAATTCATAATCAAAGCTAAGACGGGACAATCCAAGCACGCAAGCGATAAAAAAACTAAGCGGTATCACAAAAAAAATCATTGTAGGAAGCGTATAAAAATAAAGAGAAAGCAATTCAAGAAAACTGATTTTAACGACAAAAGTAACGCTTGCAACGCGGATAAAAATTACCACCGAAGCAATAAAAAATAATACTAAAAAAATAGGAAAAAAGATTTGTGCAAAGCTTTGAAATAAGAAATTCTTGATTCTCAAAATTAATCCTAAAGATATTTAAAAAAGTGTATTTTACACCATTTCCATTAAATTTTGCAACAAAATTTAAGCATTCTAAAAGATTCATTTGCAAATATCAAAAGGCTTGTTTAGATTCCATCTTCTCTAATTCTTAAAAATACAGGGAATCTAGGAAGTTTATTTTTGGTATAACCTTGATATTTATAAGTAATTATCGTGTCTATTTTGGGAGGATTGAGACGCATTTCAGAGGAAAATCCCGAACCAATTTTAAAATATTTTTTCTCTCCCAAAACCTCGCCCTCACACCAAATTGCACCGATTCCATTAATATTTTTTCCTTTGCCTTGCGTGTAACCCCGCACGATACATTCCGCGTCTGTAAAAGGTTTGAGCTTATAACCAATATCTGGGAAAGAATCCCTACGCAAGATTAAACCCTCCCCACCCTTATTTAAGATTTCTTGATAATAAGATTCTAAATGTTGAGGATTTTTTATGGGGATTTGGGGGATAATTTTAATATAAGGATTCGGGATTTTCTTTAAATAATTCTCCAAATAGTTTAAACGCTCACTTAAAGAGCATTTCTCACAAACCCCGCGCACATCAAAAACTTGATAAGTTATCTCTTGCCATTTAGATTCATCAGGCACAAAATCCCTCACAATGCCTGAAGTCCTCTCAAATTCATTATGAGTCAGCCATAATTCACCATCAAGAATAAAAGGAGGAAAATTTACAAGCCAAAACTTTGGAGCATAAATTAGGCTACCTTTGCGAGTTTTTAAGTTTTTGCCATTCCAAATTCCGCGCACACCATCTAGTTTCTCGCTCATTACAAATTGCGTTAATTCTTCTTTGGAGATTAAGTTCTGTGTATAGGGTTTGAAGTGTGGAATCTCCGCACATAAAGTGAGATTCCAACTAATAAGAATAAAGAAAGAAATTTTTAATAGCTTCAAAACATCATTCTTTGGTTAAGAAAAGCCATTATAAACCTTGCTCAATCATTGCGTTTGCAACTTTTCTGAATCCTGCGATATTTGCTCCAAGCACAAGATTTGTAGGTTCGCCAAACTCTTTTGCAGTTTCGCTTGCATTTGCATAGATATTTTTCATAATATTATGCAATTTTTTATCCACTTCTTCAAAAGTCCAAGCAGTCATTGCCGCATTTTGGCTCATTTCAAGCCCGCTTGTCGCTACACCGCCAGCATTTGCTGCTTTGCCCGGACCATAGCAAATTTTTGCATTCAAGAATTTATGCACTGCTTCAATGGTTGAAGGCATATTTGCACCCTCACTCACGCATTTACAACCATTTTTAAGCAAATTATCCGCATCTTTTGCGTTAATTTCATTCTGTGTTGCACTTGGGAATGCCGCAAATGCTGGAATCGCCCATAATGGATTAGAATCTTTTGGATAATCTTTTACACTTGTCCATTTTGCGCTGCTGCGCTCTTTAGCATAAGATTCCAAGCTTTCGCGTCTTACTTCTTTAATCTCTTTTAATAATGCTAAATCAATGCCTTTTTCATCATAAATCATACCCTTAGAATCGCTGATTGTTACAGGTTTTGCTCCAAGTTGTTGGAGTTTTTCCACTGTATAAATTGCAACATTTCCACTTCCTGAAACTAAGCAAGTTTTGCCCTCTAACTCTCCAAAATTGCTATTTTTTAACATTTCTTGTGCAAAATACACACTTCCATAACCTGTTGCTTCTGTGCGCACCAAACTTCCGCCCCAAAGCAGAGATTTACCCGTCAAAACACCCTCGTAGCGATTCGTTAGTTTTTTGTATTGTCCAAACAAATAACCAATCTCTCGTCCGCCTACTCCAATGTCTCCTGCTGGCACATCTGTATGCGCTCCAATATGACGATACAATTCATTCATAAACGCTTGACAGAATCGCATTACTTCTCTATCGCTTTTACCTTTAGGGTCAAAGTCGCTTCCACCTTTGCCGCCACCCATTGCAAGCCCTGTCAAAGAATTTTTAAAAATTTGCTCAAATCCCAAGAATTTAATAATGCCTTCTGTTACACTAGGATGGAATCTCAAGCCTCCCTTATAAGGTCCAAGCAAGGAGCTAAACTCAATACGATAACCACGATTGACTTGAATCTCACCTTTATCATCTTCCCAAGTTACGCGAAAGTTAATTTGACGCTCTGGAATTACAATACGGTCTAAAACTTTATAGGTTTCATATCTTTTATCTTTTTTTAGTGCGGGCTCAATAGATTCTAATACCTCTTTAACTGCTTGATGAAACTCTACTTGGTCGGGATAAAGTCTTTGGACTTTTTCAATAACATCTTGTGTATAAGACATTTGATTCTCCTTTTGTGAAATTTAACATTGGCATTGTATTAAAACTTTAATTAATATAATCTTATATAAT
>NZ_JAIEFA010000045.1 GCF_029067145.1 Helicobacter sp.
TACCATTTATTTAGCCCCATAAAACGGACTCTGGTGAGTCGGCTGAGCTTTGTATAAAATCATTCAAATTTATTATGATTTTTTGCGAGAAGACTTAAAGATTACAACGATTGACGCCTTTTTCCAAAGAATCTTAAAAAATTTTTGCTGGTATGTCGGGGTAGAATATGATTTTGAGTTGCAAGAGGACGATTTGGGGGAGATTACAGAAATCTTTTTGTCGCTTTTAGAAAAAACCGATTTTGAGCAGATTTTGGAGATTTGTTACCGCAAAAAACAAACCTTGAATTCTATTCTTGCCTTGTGTGTGTTTTTGGATTCTTTTAAGGAAATGCTCCAACAAAGCCTTTTTACACAAAAATTTATAGAATCGCAAAGTAAAAATCCCAAAGAAAAAGCAATGGAATATGCGAGGTGTATTCAAAAAACTTATGTTGAAATTTTTGGAGAATTGCCATCTAGTTTGCAGTTTAATGATTTTGAAAGTTTATTACAAAAAGGTCAAACTTGGCTACTTAAGCAAAATCTACAAGATTACAAAAGGGATAAATTTTCTAAAACTCCCTTTAATGCAATGGATTTCACGCTTTTAAAAGAATCCATTTGTCAGGCTTTGTTAGAAGAGGAATCGGAATATTTGGAGCAACTTTATCGGATTTTTCAATGCTTTTTAAAGGCAAAAGAACAATATTATAAACAAAACAATTGTCTAAGTTTCAACGCGGTGGCGTCTAAGGTTTATCAATTATTGGCTACAAAATTCATTGAAAAAGATTTTTTGTATTTTAGGCTGGATAGCACATTAAGTCATATTTTAATAGATGAGTTTCAAGACACAAGTATTTTGCAATATGAGATTCTAAAACCCTTGATTGACGAAATCAAAAGTGGTAAGGGGCAGAAAAACTTTGAGCGAAGCTTTTTTTATGTAGGAGATACAAAGCAGTCCATTTATCGTTTTCGTGGAGGGAATCCAGAATTGTTTAAAATTGCAAGCAAGGGAATGGAATCCCAAAACTTAGATACAAATTATCGCAGTGCTAGGCATATTGTGGATTTTGTTAATGATGTTTTTGCCGATACGATTCAAGATTTTATCCCCCAAACTGCAAAGGTAAATATTGAGGGCTGCGTAAAAGTGCAAGCCTGCACAAAAGACAATCTTTATTTTGAGGTTTTTCAGAGGTTGGAGGATTTAAGAAAGCTAGGGGCGAAAGAGGAGGAAATAGCGATTTTGGTTTTTGATAACAAATCCGTAGTAGAACTCGCACAATTTTTGCAAGACAAGGGAGTAAAGGTTGTCATTGATACGAGTGCGAAACTGATTCATCACAATGAAGTGCGCGCGTTAATAGAGGTTTTAAAATACATACAAACAAAAAAGATTCAATTTAGGCAAGAGTTTTTTATGCTTTTAGGATTGGAGATTACAGAATCGCAAAATAGGAGATTGGAAGCTGTGATAAAATCTCTTGCAAAAGTCAAAGAACCCGCAAAGATATTGTTGAAAATTATGGAGTTTTATCACATTGCAAGTTTAAGTGCCAAGAAATTTTTAGAATCTTGCTTACAATTTTCTACTATAGGGGAATTATTGGAGCAAGTGGAGAGATTTGCACTAGAGATTATTTCAAGTGATTTTGTGGGGATTCGGATTATGACGATTCATAAATCCAAAGGATTGGAATTTGAAAATGTATTTGTGGTGGATAAATCCAATGCGAGCAACAATCAGCACGGAAATGTGTTTTTTGAGTTTAAAGAAAATGGCATAGAGATTCAAAGGATTTTTCAATATGCTAATCAAAACAAGAGTAAAATTAGAAACAGCTTGGATTGTATGTACCAAAATGCGTTGTGCAAAGAAGAGGAATTAGAAATCAAGGATTTGAAAAATCAGCTTTATGTTGCTTTGACGCGCGCAAAAGATACAATGAGCATTTTTTGTCTTGATAATAAAAGTGCTTTTGAGATTCTGCAACTTGGTGCGCAAGTAAGAGGAGATTTAAAAAGCGCAATACAAATGCAAATCCAAAGAAGAAAAATTGCTGTAAATCCAGAATCCCAAAAGCCTTTTTGTTGCATTTCTTCCTTGCAGCTAAGCTTGGAAAATCTCGGACGACAAAAGGAAATGTATCTAAAAGAGGAGGGAGAGGAAAGGGGAGAAAATGAAGAGGCTTGCGGAAGTCTCAAAGCAATTTATTATGGAATCGCACTGCATTTTGTGATGGAACAAAAGCTCAAAAATACCCTTGAGGATTCGTTGATTTTGGAGCTTTTGGATAATAAAGTGGGATTTTATTTGGAACGTGAAGAATTACAAAAAATCATCACACAATGCAATTTTGTATTAAAAAATCAAAAATTAATTGAAATTTTGGCTAAAGGAAAGGTAAAATGTGAAATTCCTTTTTTGTTTGGTGGTAAGCAAAAACGTTTAGACCTTTTGATTGTAGGAGAAGAGCAGGCGTTTATCGTAGATTATAAAAGTGGCTCACCTAAGGAATCACATAGGGCGCAAGTGCGTGAATATATGGAATCTGTAAGTGCAATATTGCATAAAACAACTTATGGATATATTTTCTACACGCGAGGTGAAGGAAGATTAGTTGAAGTTTAAGGAGAAGTTATGGAAGCGGAAAATAAAAAAGGTTTTTTAGCGATTTTTAAAAAAATCACACAAAGCGAATCTTTTGCGGGTGTTTTATTGCTATGTTGTGCGATTTTGGCGATGATTGTTGCAAACTCGCCTTTGGGTGAAGCGTATGCGCAGCTTTGGAAAACTAAATTTGGCTTTAGTGTGAATGGACATTTCATTGGAATGAGCTTAGAGCATTGGATTAACGATGTTTTGATGGCGTTTTTCTTTTTGGTTGTAGGCTTGGAAATTAAACGCGAAGTGCTTTTTGGAGAGCTCGCGGGATTCAAACGCGCCGCATTACCAATTATTGCTGCACTTGGTGGAATGATTGGACCGGGAATTATTTATTATTCTTTAAATGTAGGCACAGATTCTGTAACAGGGTTTGGAATCCCAATGGCGACAGATATTGCGTTTGCGTTGGGTGTGTTGGCAATACTTGGGAAACGCGTTTCTATCTCTGTTAAAGTCTTTTTGGTTTCCTTGGCAGTTGCGGACGATTTGGGCGCAATTATCGTTATTGCATTATTCTATTCTACCGGAGTTTCTCTTGAATGGTTGGCGGTTGCGGCAGGGATTATTGTTGTGCTTGTGATACTTGGCAAAATGGGCGTCAAGGCTCTAACCCCTTATATGCTTTTGGGCGTCTTTTTGTGGATTGCTGTGCATAATTGTGGTGTGCATGCGACAATCGCAGCAGTTATGCTTGCTTTTACGATTCCTGTTGCGCCTAAGATTGACACACTTTCCTTTATGGACAAACTTAAAACAATCGTGAGCCATTTTCAAGAGGCAGAGACGAAAAAAGACGGAATTTTGCTTCAAAATGAGCAAGTGGAAGCTTTGCACCATTTAAGCAAAGAAAAAAATGCGGTGCAAAATCCGCTTTTGCGTTTAGAGCACGCGCTTGCACCTTATAGCAATTATCTGATTATGCCGATTTTTGCATTTGCAAATGCTGGAGTTGCGATTGGTTCTAACATTGATTTTAGCATTGACCATGTCTTTTTGGGGATTCTTTTGGGGCTTGTGGTTGGGAAACCGATTGGAATCTTTACCTTTACATTTGTTGCAGAGAAACTTGGAATCGCAGCGCGCCCTAATGGTGCTTCGTGGGTAGATATTTTTGGAGCGGGAGCTTTAGGTGGAATTGGATTTACGATGTCTATCTTTGTTACTAATCTTGCATTTGATGTCAATAGCGCACACGGACTTATTGCAACAGATGTCGCCAAAATCACGATTCTTGTTGCCTCTTTGACGGCAGGTATTTTAGGAAGTATCTTTTTTATCATTCGTGGCAAACTCTCGCACCACTAATCTTATCAAGATGAGCTTTTGGCTCGTCTTTTGCACAAGATTCTATGTTTCATCAACAAAGTCGTTTCAAAATCGCAATTTTAGGCAATATTATACGCAGAGGAATTGGCGATGAAATGGTATGTATTCCTAGTCTCTACGCGCTTAAATCTCTCTATCCCCAAAGCTCTTTAACTCTATTTATTAAAAATCAAAATGTCTTTTGTCGTCAAAAAAATCTCCCTTATATTGATGAGGTTTTAGAGATTGCAAAGATTAAGAATACGTCAGAAAGAAAGTTTGATATTCTTTTGGTGATTGAACATCATAATTTTAAAGTGTTAGAAATAGCGGAATCTATTCAAGCGAAGCGCAAAATCATTACATTAAGTCAATCACTTTTACTTAATGCGCCCTTTTTGTATTTAAAGTATCTAAGAAAGTTTCAAGTTTGCGTCAATCCTTATTGGCTGCAAACACACAATGAGATTCAAAGAAATCTTAACCTTGTGCGGCAAATTAATCCCAAAATTTTTGACAAAATGATAAAGTCTTTGGATTTTTCATTGGCTAAATTACCACTTTTGGAGGCTTCCTCTCAAAGAATCAAGATTTTATTTTCGGCTTTGGGTAAGGGAACGCAATATAAGCAGGTGATTGGCATTTTTCCTTTTGCTAGAAGTTTAATAGGAAAAGTTAATTTTGATATGAAAGAATGGATTGCTTTAGCGCAGGCTTTAAGTAAGGAATTTTCGGAGATTCTATTTGTTTTTATAAACTATCACGGGACACAATATCATTTTGCGCCTTTTGTGCAAGAGAATCTCAAGGTGTTTTATAATGAGCAGGGTTTGGAGGATTTGATTGCTTTTGTGCAATCTTGTGATGGAATCTTGGGCGTGGATAGCGGGCATATTCATCTAGCGGATAATGCTAGGATTCCGACTTTGGAAGTTATGGTGCAAAGGCTTGCAAGGCAGTGGAGTGGGGGATTTTATGGAGGATATTTCGTTTCCCTTACGATGCCGCTTCATTGGCGCGAGGAAGAGCAAAAATATTTAGAATCTTTTTCGCAAAAGGCAAGAGATTTGATTCTTTTTGTCAAAAACCACAAGGAGTCTTAATGGGATTTTGGAATAACTTGATTGTGCGGGGGGGGGGGGGTTTTCCCGGTTAAAAAGGGTTTTTTTTGGGTTTTTCGT
>NZ_JAIEFA010000046.1 GCF_029067145.1 Helicobacter sp.
TAATCATAGAAATTACAAAATTTTGCAAAATCATATGAATGGAATTTAGCTGATTAATGCAGCTACGAAGTTCTGTTAGGCTTTCGGGATTGTTGCGATTCAAAATACGGTTTGTAACAACAATTTGAGATAAAAAAACGATTCTTTGAGCAAGCAAACGTTGCTTGCCGCTAATATTCACATAATAAAGCAAAGCGTCTTGTTTTTGCAATCCTCTCTTGTTGATTTGCGCATAAAAAACGATTCCAACGCATAAAAGGATACACAATAAAGATTCTAAAATAATGATTTTTTTACCTTTGAAAAAATGCAATGCTTTACCTTATAAATTATTGGTGTATTGTATCCATATTGATAAAAATTAGCAATAAATTGTGCTAAAATTAACTTTTGAAATTCACTGATTCCCATTCTTTAAGGAGCGCCTATGTCCTTTTTAAAAACACTAAGCCCAAATCTAATACAAAAAAGTTGTTTTCTGACTTTTAGCGCATTGCTTTTAAGTGCGTGTGCGCAAAAGTTTAATGATTTACCTAATACACGTGTTTTAAAAACTTGCCAAGAACCCATTGCGAGTTATCATCTAATAGATTTAAAAAGCGGAGATTATAATGACCTCACGATTCCTAATGCACAAGTGCAACAAATGGTAGAAAAATCACTTGCGCAGAGTGGTTGCTTTATTCAATCTGAACAAATTAGTACAGAAACAACCAACACACAAAAGAATCATTATCAATTAGAAGTAGTCTTTGGCAATATCAATACACAGACTAAACAAGGTGGTTTTTGGAGTTCGCAAACAAGCGACCAAGCCGTTTTTGAAGTTCAACTCAATTTCCATAGAACCAATGAAGTAAGAATCTTTCGCGGAAAATCAAGCATTCAAAATCAAAATAGCCAATATTTAGGAGTCTTTGGAGATAAATCCAAACTCAATCCCAACCAAATCCAAATCACTCTTCAAAATGCAATTAACTCCGCTATTAATGAGGCAACACGCAATTTAATTCAAGTCCAAAATACGGATTCTATAAATTATTCTAATTTTTAAATTCTAAGCTTCACGCTTAGAATGAATGGCAAGGCTTTTTCAATGCTGCTTTAATGCCTCTTTGGCAATTTCTTTTGCGCGTTGCAAAGCTTGTGGAATCTTAAGTTTATCTTTGCCGCCCGCAGTTGCAAAATCCTCGCGTCCTCCCCCATTTCCTCCTAAAATTTGAGCAATCTCTTTTACCCAAGCTCCAGCCTTTAAATCCACACCTTTTACGCCTGCAGTGATTCCGATTTTGTCTTTTTGTTCCTCTGTTGAAAGCAAAAGAATCGCTACTTTCTCATTTTCGTTTTTAGCATTATCTACAAGTTTTTTTACCTCGCTTGTTTCAATCTCTTTTAATTCCAACACGATGAGTTTTGTTCCATTGATAATTTCTGATTCCATTGCTTTGAGGCTGTTTGAGGACTTGTTTGCTTTATTTTTCAACTCACGCACTTGTTCTTTGAGCTTATCAATCCCTTGTAAAAGATTCTGTGCTTTTAAGTTTTCCTTTGCTTTTTCTATATCGCCAAGCGCGTTTTTACCTAATTCATAAGCTGCCTTACCGCATACCGCTTCAATCCTGCGCACGCCACTACTCACTCCGGATTCCTTAACGATATAAAAACTTCCGATAAATGCAGTATTTGGCACATGGATTCCACCACACAACTCTATGGAATCACCAAAACTAATTACCCGAACTTCGTTTCCATATTTTTCACCAAAAAGTGCCATAGCTCCTTTTGCTTTTGCACTTTGTATATCCATTTGCTCGCAGATTTGCGGATGCGCGCTTAGAATCTGTGCATTTACATTGGCTTCAATCTTTTCTAATTCCTCTTTGCTTAGGCTTTGCGAATGGCTAAAGTCAAAACGCAAACGATTGGATTCCACAAGGCTGCCCGCTTGTGCAATATGTTCTCCCAAAATCTCTCGCAAGGCTTTGTGTAACAAATGCGTCGCGCTATGGTGTTTAGCAATTTCCAAACGCATAGAATCCACGATTGCAAGCACTCCTTCTTTCAGCCTCAAATCCTGCACTGCCTTGACTTGGCTAATGTTTAAACCAAAATATTTTTTGGTGTCTAATACTTCCGCAATTTTATCATTATTGTGCATTAGCACACCTTTATCTCCCACAGGACCACCGGATTCTGGATAAAAAGGCGTCCTATCAAGCAAGATAAAGCCCATTTTGCCTTTTTTGATACTTTCGGAACGTTGCATATTTTCATCTAAAAGTGCGAGGATTCGGCTTTGGGATTCCATTTTTTCATATCCCACAAACTCATTAACTCCAAATTCACTCAATAAAAGCTTGAAATCGCCCTCTTTTGCACTATCGCCGCTTCCTTTCCAATGTGCTTTTGCCTGCTCTTTTTGGGCTTTCATACAGATTTCAAAACTATCCATATCTACGCCAAAGCCGTTTTCGCGCAACATATCTTGCGTCAAATCCAAAGGAAAGCCATAAGTGTCATAGAGCTTAAACGCCACTTCGCCGCTAAAAAGCTGATTTGGCTTTTCGTCTTTTAATTTTTCTAGCTCTTTGTTAAAAAGATTCATTCCATTTTCAATCGTTTCAAAGAATCGCAACTCTTCGGCTTTGCATTGTTGCATAATAGCTTGTTGTTTTTCTAGCAAATAACGATAATGCGCTCCCATATTTTCACACACACAACCTACCACTTGATAAACAAAAGGTTCTCTAAGCCCCAATAAATAGCCGTGCCTAATCGCCCTGCGCAAGATTCTGCGCAACACATATCCTCTGCCCTCTTTGTCAAAATTCACGCCTTGTGCGAGCAAAAATGCCACACTTCTAGCGTGGTCGGCTATTACGCGAAAACTCGCTCCGCTTTCATAAAAATAAGTTCGCTTTGTAATTTCCTCTACTTTGGCAATCAAAGGCATAAAAAGCGAGGAATCAAAATTGCTATGTTTGCCCTCTAGCAATGCAACCACGCGCTCTAGTCCCATACCTGTATCAATGCTAGGCTTAGGCAAAGGCTTAAGATTCCCCTCTTTGTCGCGCTCAAATTGCATAAAAACAAGATTCCAAATTTCTAAGAATCTGTCCCCATCTCCACCAAAATAATCCTCTGGTCCATTGAAAAATTCTGCGCCTTGGTCTATAAAGATTTCGCTACAAGGTCCGCAAGGTCCTACATCACCCATTTGCCAAAAGTTATCCTTGTCCCCCATTCTTTTGATGCGCGCAGGGTCAATGTGCGCACTCCATAGCTCAAATGCTTCTTCGTCGCTTTCGTGGATTGTTACATACAAAACACTTTTATCAAATCCCAAAACTTCTGTAACAAACTCCCACGCATACGCAATGGCTTCCTTTTTGAAATATGCCCCGAAGCTGAAATTTCCAAGCATTTCAAAAAGTGTATGGTGTCGCGCGGTGTAACCGACATTTTCTAAGTCATTGTGCTTGCCACCAGCGCGGATACAAGTCTGCGCACTTGTTGCGATATTGGGAGATGGAATCGGCACGCGTCCTGTAAAAATATCCTTAAATTGCACCATTCCCGCATTAGTAAATAATAATGTAGGGTCATCAGGTACTAAAGGCATAGAATCATAAACTTTATGACCTTTGCTTGCAAAATATTCTAAAAATAAGGCTCTAACATCTTTTTTTTTCATTTTTAACCCTTAAAAGTTTGCGAAATTTTCGCACCATTTTATCTTTTGTCAATTAAAAAGCCGCTAAAGATAGAACAAATTTTTGATTTAGAAAATTTTAATATATATTAAAGTAAAGTTATTTTTAAGCAACCAATTAAAAAAAATGGGGGGTGGAATTTTTGTTATTTTTTAATTTTAAGGAGCAAAAATGAATGGATTTAAAACCCTAGCAAAGCAATTGGTGGAGCAGTTAGTAGGTGTGGCAAAGTCTGCTACTGAGATTAACGATGTTTGGTTCTATGAAAATATTTATTTGAGGCATTTATTGTATTGGGTTTTAGGAAGTTTATTGCCAAGTATTTTACTATCTTTCCTGCTTCCAGATTTGCTATCCACTACAACAATATTTTGTGTATTTTTTGGTTTATATCTCTATTGTTTTGGTGTTATTGCATATAAATTTAGGGGTGCATACAATGACACACTTCGCATCATTGCTTTTATACCGCTCTTGATGCAATAGTAATTCAATTTATCGTCCCTAAAGACACCCAAACACCTACACACGCATTTTTGATATGTTTTTTACAAGGAACAATATTGCTCATTCTAAATACTTTATTGTTTGTTCCTTCAATATTCTACGCACGATACATTGTAAATCGCAATAAGAGATGACAAGGCGGCAAAATGAAAAGATTTGGTTTGATATTATGTATTTTTTGCAATATTAGTGTTGGGTGGCTGCAGGAAAATAAATGAAGAACCCAATTACAGATGCGATAGTAAAGAATGGGCAACAACAGTTTTAAATGATTCAGTAGAAGAAGTTTTGACGAGTTTGGTCTCTCTTTATCTGCGGAAGAAAAGAATCTATCAAAGCCAACCAAAGTTGAAAAATAATGGAATGTTGCCATTTATCGTTTTAACTCTCACAACAGCATTGAATAACAAATCATTGTATTACAAAGTCTATGATAATGGTGCAGGAGAAATGCTCTATGAAGAATATGAACCCAAAAACAAAGAGAATAGTCAAAACTGAAAATTGGTAGGGATTCTTTTGCGTCATCAAAACGCAACAAGTAAAAATTTAGTTGCGTTTGAGCTGAATTGCTTCTTGCATCAGTTGGTCGGCAGTCGTAATGGATTTTGCACTCATTTGATAACCTCTTTGATAGACAATCAAATCTGTTAATGATGCGCCTGTATCTGCATTGCTAGTTTCAAGCATATGATCTAAAACTCTTCCGAATTTCAAAGCTGCTAATCCATCCTCTTCCCAAGCTAGTATTGGTGGTCCGCTCACAACAGCAGTTTCACCATTAATTGTGCGTGCATTCATTTGGAATAAATTGCCACCTACCTTGCTAAGTCCTTGGTCATTCACAAATGCAGCAACTCCAAAGCGTCCAATTGGTTCCAATTTACCATTGGTGAAATTCACCATAATGATTCCGTTTTCATCAATTATAATGTCTTTCATAATGCCTGCTGCTGTGCCATCTTGCGTAGTAGATTTTGTATCAGAATCCGCATAAGCAAAGTTGCTTGAAGTTTTGCCATCGGCAGATTGTGTCAAATCCACACGCACATTTCCACCATTAAAAGGCACTTCCAAGACTTCAGCATTCGCAGTTCCGTCGTCATTAAAAGTAATTTCGCTAATCGTAGGATTCTCGCTAATCATCACTTTTCCGATTCCGTCATAAATACTACTTCGCACTTCCCAACGTTCCAAAACTTCTGGTGTTACGCTTCTATCTGCTTGTTCTACTAAAATATATTGAGTTTTTAAAATAAACTTTTCTCCAGAATCGCTGTAAATTTCAGTGTTTGTTTCATAGGTTGGCACTTGAAGTTGTGTGCTGCTAATGCTTGCTACGCTTAAAATACTCCAACCTCTGTTATCCTCTGCGGGATTAGTATCACCCGCACCATTGGTTTTGCGATAAAGGATTCCATTGTAACTTACAATAGAATCTTGCGCATAAGTTGTCCCTGCGGTATATTCTTGCACTTCACCCAAAGTCGCGTCTGCAACTTCTTCCCAATTTGTCGCGTCCTCCTCTGGAGCAACAATTGTAACTTCTCCTGTGATAGGGTCAATCACTTCTGTTACATCGTTTGTTAATTTTCTATAAACTTTACCTTCACTGATGACAAGTTCATTTTGTTGATATTCTCTTGCTTGCGCTTCTTGATAAGCAGGTACCCCGCTACTATCTACAAGCGTCCAATCATTAGGATTATCCAAAGGATTTCCATTAGCGATTCCGTCTCCATTTTTTTGGAAAATCATACCATTGTATTTTACAAGTGCTTGGTCTTGGTATTCTGTATTATCTGCAAAACTTTTAATTGCGCTACCAAAAGCGGATTCCAAGTTAATACTATTGGCTTTTAATCCCAATTTGTCTGCAAGCTTGCCATTAATGCTTACTTTTACATCTTGCATTCCCCCATTGCTAAGATACAAAGAGCAGTCGCTAGGATTCCCATCACTATCTAGTTTTAAGCCCAAAGTCAAGCCGGTTTGTTCTTTAATAAGCTCCATAAGCTCACCCATTGTGGTAAAGCCATTTTCCTCTGCACCATAAGTAAAGGTATAAGTAGTTGTTGTCCCTGCTCTTTCAAGACTGATGCTAATGTCTTTATAGTTTTTAGGGTCTAATGCTTCACCGCTTGCATTCATCATCGCATTTAAGTTGTGAGAAAGGAATTTGTCCATACTAAAATTATTATTCTCATCTTTTAAAATCCCTATTCCTTTGGGATTCTGTGTGCGGTTTAGGTTGATAGACAATCCCACTTCTGTTGTTAAAGTAGGCTTATAAGTCAGATTTTTAGGAATTTGTAAAGGTTGTAGATTAGAGCCAGAAAGTCCTGCATAATCTCCCTCTAAGTTATTTGTGCCTGTGAGTGTTCCATCAGCTGCGATTTTACCTAGATTAATCCCATACATATAATAGCCACTAGAATTAACTAAATAACCCTCACCATCTAAACTAAAAGAGCCGTCGCGTGTAAAATAATTTTGTTGTGTGCCATTATAGACAGGAGCATTAATATCAAAAGCACCATTTTTATTCAACCCAACAACAAACCAGCCTTTGCCACTATAAGCAACATTGAAATCGCCCTCAGCACTTACATAAGTGCCATCATTTGCATTGATTGCATTAGAACCTATTGTAGAGCCATAGTTGTAGTCATTAGAAATTGGAGAGTTTGCATTAACATAACTCATACTTGTCGCAAAAAGACTTTTAAACTCTGGCAGATTTGCACGATAACCTATGGTGTTAATATTTGCAATATTATTGGAAGTTGAATCAATCCCAAATTGATGCGTTCTAACACCGCTGATTCCGTTATAAAATGCTCCTGTCATAATGAATCCTTTCTTGTTTTATAACTCTTAGCTTTTGGGTTCAAATGAATAAACATAAGTGATTGGAACAATCATTTCGCCAAGTTTAACATAAGGAACACCTTGGTCAAAGATGACGCTTTGCACTTCTCCGCGCCCCATAGAAGTTTCTAAATATTTATTGGTTGTAGAATCCAAATTGTATTCTGCCGTAATCGTATAATCCCCTGCTTTGACATAAGTTCCGCCATCGTCTTTTGTATCCCATTCAAAAGTAATCCAACCACTTTGTCCATCATAAGCACTAAGGTCAATTTCTTTGACGATTGTTTTTTCCACTTCTTCTTTTTCGCCATCGCCCTTAACTACTGTATTAGAAACAATCGTGATTTTTGGATTTCCTCTGCTTGCATCAATGGGTTCATCAAAATAAAGTCCAAATTCTACTTTGTCATTTTTCTCAATTGTAATTGTATCCAAGCCGGTTTCTGCCATTTTTCCAATCACACTTACAGAGTTGTAACCATTTAAAATATTACTATCCATAATACTATCAGAAAGCAATCCTAGAGATTCCAACATTTTTTGTTGAGATTCAATCATCTTTTCTTGGGATTCAATCGTCTTTTGGTTAGTTTCTTGCATAGATTCCATTGCACTTGTCATTTTTTCCATTGCGGTTTTCATTTTTTCTTGCGCTTCTACCTGTGTGAGTTGCGCAGTTTGCGTTAGAATCTCTTGTGTCTCCATTGGAGCAGTTGGGTCTTGGTTTTTAAGTTGTTCTAAAAACAATCGCATAAACGCTTCATTAGACAATGAATTTCCACCGGTTGTGCTTTCATCTTTGGGAATCTCTTTATCATCTAATGGATTTTTCCATTCGTTTTCCTTTGCACTCTCTGTGCCACTTGAACGACTTGTGTTGCTTGTAGTTTGAGGTTGTTGGTAATTTCCATTTAGTCCTGTTGCAGTTGTTGATGACATTCTTTATCCTTTAAGCATAATATGAAAAGTTAATTTCCACAAGTGCCACTTTGGCATAAGGGTTATTGACTTCTTTGTAAATGTGTAAGCTATTTTCATTCCACTTTTGAGCATTTTGTGAATTTTCATCAGAATTTTGTGATAAATTCTGCTCTCTGTGAGGATTTTCTCCTTGATTTTGTCCGCCAAATCCTCCGCTATTTCCGCCATTAGAGCCGCTAAAGCTTCCATTATCCAAAAGATTTCCAGCATTGTCTTTAAATTCCAAATTTACATCATTCAAGCCCAAATTGCTCAAGCTATTTTTAAACTCTTGCGCATTTTGCATAAAGAGTTGCAAAGCATTTTGATTGGAAGTGATTTGCACAGAGACATTTTCTCCACGTTTGGTAATCGTAAGCTCCACGCTTCCCAAATTTTCTGGATTGAGTTCTAAGGACAATCTAGTAATGGGTGGGCGATAATTCTGCAATGCCTCTCTTAATTTATCGCTAAAATGCAAGAAAGTATTTTGCACGCTCAAGCGATTCTCTACTTGCGCTTGCGTGCTTGTTTGATAAATCTCTTGATTGATTTTTACCTTTTTCTCCAAAGTCTCTTTATTCGCTTCTTGGACAACTTCTTTAGAGGCTTCTTTTGGGCTTTGCGCAGATTTTTCCGTAGTTTTAAGCAAATTTTCCAAGAAAATATCTTGTTGCTTGATTTCCTGCCTTATATTTTCCTCTTTTAAAATATTACCAAGAGTGTTTAGATTCTGCGTTGTGGCAGTTTTTGAATTTTTTACATTTCTTTTATCCTCTTTTTCCTCTTTAAGGAAAGATTCTTTTACTTCCCTTTGCTCTTTTAAGACAAAAGGATTCCGCAAAGATTCTTGTGTCGCTTTGCTTTGTGGAGCTGCTTTTGTATTTTGAGATTCTTTAGGCATTGCTTCTTGATTGGTTTTTTCTTGCACTTTTTCTTGTTTTACCTCATTTTTCATCACAAAATCTTGTTTTGTAGATTCCCCTTTAGGAATCTCTTGTTTGTTTAACTCTTGCACTTGTGCTTTATTTTGCAAGGAATCTGTGGATTTGGCAAGAGATTCTTTAACATTTTTCTCTGATTTTTCTTTATCTTGCAAATTTTTATTTTGCGATTCTTTAACCTCTGTTTTTTGCAATTTGCTTTTGGATTCTGGCTCTG
>NZ_JAIEFA010000047.1 GCF_029067145.1 Helicobacter sp.
TTATCACCCCGTCAATCAATACGCGTTTGCTTTCCTCATATCCCCAAGCATTGTGAGGCGTCAAAATCAACTGATTGGCTATTTCTTCATTCAAGAAAGGGTGATTTTGCGGTATAGGTTCTTTTGTAAAAACATCAAATCCCGCATAAAATTCGCGTTTTTTTAACTCGTCTGCCAAATCCTCTTCATTCACGATTCCGCCTCGTCCGACATTGATAAGAATAGAGCCATTTTGTATAAGATGTAAATTGTTTTTGTTTAATAGGTTTTTCGTATTGTCATTTAGTGGCGCGTGGATAGAGATGACAAAGCATTCTTGTAGAAGTGTCTTTAAATCCTTATGCGGATAGGCTGCATTGAGATTTTTACCGCTAGTAGAATAATAGCAAACTTCTGCACCAAAGGCAGTTGCAAGCTTCGCTACTTCTTGTCCTATGTTTCCTAACCCTATGATTCCCCATTTTTTGCGGTAAAGTAGCTCTAATGGTTTGGAGAGATTCGTAAAAAGTGCGCTAGAAGCGTAATAACCACTTTTGCAGAAAAAATCATAAAGCGGTAACTTCGCACTTAATGCTAATGCCATCATCAAAGTGTGTTGTGCCACGCTTTTTGTAGAATATCCCGCGACATTTTTTACTGCGATTCCACATTCTTTTGCAGCTTCCAAATCCACATTATTCATTCCAGTAGCAGTAATGCAAATGAGTTTTAAGGTTTCTTTGAGAGCATTTAAAATCGGAGCATCTAATACGACCTTATTGCTAAGCACAATTGTAGCACCTTTTGCCCTCTCTAGCGTCTGTTCTGGTGTAGTTGTAGGATACTCTGTGTAGTCTGCATTTGGGAGTTTTTTGAGTAATTTTTCCTGCAAATCGTGTTCTCCCAAGCTTAGTCCGTCTAAAAACACAATTTTCTCTTGCATTTGCAATCCTTTTGGTTATAATTTCGCATTATTTTACTATATAAAGAGGCAAAATGCGTAATTATTCTAAAATTGTTTCTATTCTTTTGGATTCGCTACCTTATATTCGGTTTTTTCGTGGTTCTAAAATCGTGATTAAATATGGGGGTGCAGCGCAAATCAATCCGAATCTAAAGGAGCAATTTGCGATTGATATTGTAATGCTTTATATGCTAGGAATTAAGCCTATCATCGTGCATGGTGGTGGGAAGCGTATTAATGAGTTGTTAAATGCACTTGAGATTCAAAGTGAATTTGTAGATGGATTGCGCGTTACGAGTATTGACGCGCTAAAAATCGTAGAAATGGTGCTTAGCGGGGAGATTAACAAGGAGATTACAGCCTTTTTGAATTTTCACGGCGTAAATGCTCTAGGTTTAAGTGGCAAAGACGCTTCTTTGTTCCAAGCAAAGCCAAAGGAAAATGGCAGGTATGGCTATACAGGTGAAATCATCGAAACGCGCGGTGAAGTGATTGATAATTTGCTCGCTCAAAATCTTGTGCCGGTGATTGCGCCGATTGCTTGTGGTGAGGAGGCAGGACACCCGGGATTTAACATCAATGCAGATTCTGCCGCAAGTGCGATTGCGATTGCCACAGGAGCAAAACGCACAATCTTTTTAACCGACACCAAAGGCGTATTGGACAAAAATGGTGAGATTATAGAATCCTTGAATATTGCTCAAACAGAGAATCTCTACCGAGATGGCACGATTGGTGGGGGAATGATTCCAAAGGTAGAGGCGTGTTTGGATTGTGTTAAAAATGGGGTGGGGAAAGCTCATATTATTGACGGACGGATTCCGCATTCTTTGCTTTTGGAGCTTTTCACAAGCGCGGGAATTGGGACAGAATTTACAGCAGAATAATTGCTAATGAGGATTTTCTCGCTTATTTTATTAGAAGTTTTTTTATTTTGCATTTTCTTGCTTTTAGTATCTGGCAATTTCCTTGTGGGATTGAGTGTTTTAGAATACGCTTCTAGAATGTATGATTATAGCTACTCTGGCGTTGGACCTAGAGCGCATTATACTTTGTTAATGTTTTATAGTATTCCTGTCGTGCTAATTTATAGCATTTTTCATTATGGAATTTACCGCAAATACAGGGGAAGAAAATTTTTCTATATAGCCCTTATATCTTTTGTCGTAATCTTTTTCTCTTTGTGTATAGAATTTCCGGTTTATAGACGAGCAACATTTTCAATGCATTCTGTGATATTTGGACTAATGTGTATGGAGATTGTCGCTCTATACCGCTTGCGAAACAAATGGTTAGAAAAAATTAACCGCACTCTTACGAGAAATGAATAAAGTGAGACAAAGTGCGTAAGTTGTCATTGCGCGGAATAAGCCTCCTTGTCCTTGTGAGGAGCAAAGCGACGAAGCGCACATTGCGGAGCAATTTGCCCACACTTGCAAATCTATAATCCCACATACAGAAATCTTTTACAATGGAATTATTCAAGTAGTGCAATATCATAGATTGCCGCGATTCCACTAGTGCAGAATCCAAGAAAGGCGGTATTTTGCAGTGTGCTACAAACTGAGTAAAATTTTAGGGTTTATAAAAAACAGAATCCAAAATCTTGATTTTTTCTTGCAAAATATGTGCTTTAATGGCTTGTGCGTTTGGGAGATTCTTTTGGGATTCTAGCCAAAGTTTGGGAGAATAGGCGTTGAGTGCATTAAAAGTCTGAAGTATGCGTTGCCTAAAAGCTTGATTGGAAAGGGAATCGCAAGGCGAATCCTTACTTTGACTTGTGGAATCTTGCAAGCCAATGCGCCCTTTTCTATCGGCAAAAAGCAAGGTAATTTGCAGGTTTAACAGGGATTCATCTCTGCAAAAGGAATCAAAAAACTCTATCACTTTAGAGGGACGCATTTCGTCTAATTTGTAAATTTTGATATGGTTTTTGATGAGTTGTAACATCGGTTTTTGGATAGATTTTGGAATCAAAATATCAAGAGCAGGCAAAATATATTCTTGCTTGTCGTGTCCGCTAGAATTACCAAAATGGCGATAACAATAAGGTTTGGCAATATCGTGATATAAGGCGGCGAATTTCAAAATCAAAAGCTGTTTATTTGAAATTTGTTGTGTTGCTTGGAGGGCTTTTGCTAGCGATTCGGTAATTTTTAAAACCTCCATTGTGTGAGCAAATACGGAGGCTTCTAAATGGTGTAGATTGCCTTCTTTTAAGGTGGTGAGCGCATAGAGGTGCGGAAAAATAATATCCAAAACTCCTAATTCAAAAAGTGTTTCAAAAAACAAAGAGGCATTAGAGGTTTGCATTACGGATTCTACTTCGCAATAAACGCGGTTTGGCTCGAGCGATTCTAACTCTTTGCGCATTTGATAAATCAGCACTTTTGTGCTGGGGTGGATTTTCCAATAGATTCCAAAGCGTGCGCGAAATCTTGCGATTCTAAGCACGCGCAAAGGGTCTTCACAAAAAGATTCGGAAGTGTGGCGCAAAATCTTGTTTTGTAAATCTTGGATTCCATTAAAAGGGTCGTAATATTTGCCCTTTGCTTCATCTAGCGCAATGGAGTTAATTGTCAAGTCGCGTCGCTTTAAGTCCTCTTGTAGCGAGACTTGCTGTGTTTGCACGCAAAATCCGTTATAACCTGTGGAAACTTTCTTTTCTCTGCGCGCTAAGGCGATTTGTGAGCCATCTTGGCACAAAAAAACAGGGAAGCTTTTGCCCACGCGTGATAAATGGCTAAAGTTTTTTTCGCTATAACCTACCGCGACATAATCCTTATCTTTGATGGGTAGGCATAGGAGTTTGTCGCGCACTGCACCGCCTACGAGATAGATTTGTTTAGTAGAGTCCGTATTTGCCATCAGTTCGTTTATAAATGACACGCATTTTGGAATCTTTGTCGTTAAAGACAAAAAATTGTTGCGAGCTGCTTTTGAGACGCTCTAGTGCGTCTTCAATATCTAAAGGTTTGTGCAAATCCAAATCCATTGGCACGATTTCGTCCTCATCCTTGCGCGCGCTTGCTTCATCGCGTAGGATTTGATTTGCTACAATCGTTTCGCTTGGGATTGCTTGTTTGTGATGGATTTTATCGTGATAACGACGCAAGATTTTGTGCATACGTGAGATAGCAAGGTCTGCTGCAGTATAAAGGTCTTTGTCGTTTTGGCTAATCACTACGGTGTTAGCGTGGGCTAAAGAAAGCGTCAAATCAATATTGAAAAGATATTTTTTCTTTCTCTCTCCCTTTTTGTGCCCCTTTTTTTCTTGATGAGAAATAACAACACGGATACTCAAGATGTCTAAATTATATTTTCCCAAACTTTCGGTTAAATGATAAATATAATCTTTAATAGAATCCGTTAGTTCAAAATGTCGCGAAGTGATAATGGTGTGCATAGGGTTGCCTTTAAATTAAAATGAAGCTATTGTAGCATATTAAAGCGCGGTTTGCATACTCTGGTGCAAAATTGTTTTATCTATTGGAATCTTTTGTGATTCCATAAAAATTTCAAACGCTAAAATCGCTTGATTAATTAGCATTTGTTTGCCATCGCTATTGGGGATATTTAAACTCTTTGCAAGCGTTAAAAAAGGTGTCTCTCTCCCATAAACCAAATCAAAAGCAAACTTGGCAGAATCCAAAAGTGGAGTAAGAATTGCAGAATCTAAGGGAAGAGAATCATTTGTCAATCCCGCAGGCGTAGTGTTGATAATGAGGTCAAAACATTCTTTTGGAGTGAAGTTTTCAAAAGTTGCAGTGTGGAATCCCAATGCAATAAAGCTTTCTAAGCGGCTTTGCGAGCGATTAATAATTGTTGTGGCAATGTTTTTTTCTTTTAAAATGCAAGCAAGAGCTTTTGCGGAGCCGCCTGCTCCTAAGATTAGGGCATTTTTAGGGTTTAGGGATTCTATACATTGATAAAATCCCAAAGCGTCTGTATTGTAACCTAGCATTTTTTCTTTTTCAAACACAAGGGTATTGACTGCGCCAATTTCTTGTGCGATTCCAAAGACTTCATCGCAGGATTTAAATGCAATTTCTTTGAAGGGCACGGTAATATTTGCGCCTGTTAAATGCAGGTTTTTGAGGCTAGAAAATTTTTTTGGATTCTCTAATAAATAGCGACCATAAAAGCCGACGACTCCCAAAGCCTTGAAAGCAGAATTATGCAAAATAGGAGAGAGGGAATGATGAATAGGATTGCCAATTACTGCAAACTGCATAGGATTCCTTTGTTTTTGAAAGTCGCGTTTGAGGATTGAAGCTATTGTCGCGTAACAAGAGAGCGGCGAACAACCCAACCATTTTTGATAGAAGGTGTATTAGCGTCCAAGATTCTTACCCAATCATCTTGCGTTTCTACGATAATAACAGAATCATTGGGTGTCAATTTCCCAATTATAGGTGTGTCTGTGGAGGGCAATTCGCGGATATTTAAGCTTGGAACTTTGGAAGTGTAAATGGGTGTATCCCGCGTGTTTTGAATCGGAGCATTTGCATTTTGGGTATTTGGAATTTCCGCATTTGCAGCATTTAAATCTGGAGTGTTAGTTGCTTGTTGCAAGGGCACGTCATTTTGTGCTAGGGCAAGAGTGTTTGGCACAGCAGGAATTGGCTTAGATTCTGCATTCATTGGGTTAGCGGGTTTAGTATCTGAAATCATAATTTCTTGTGGAATCTCTTGTGTATAGCTTTTGAGAATCCAACCTAATACTTTACCCTCTTCAGATGTTCCAATCATAATCCATTCCCCGCGTTGTTCTAAGAGGATTGCCTTGTGAGAGGGTGTTAGTTTGCCAATAACAGCGGAGGTTGCATTTGGCTCTTGACGAATATTTAAAGAACGCACATTAGAAGTAACATAGATTTTGTTTGCTGTCGTAGAAATAGGCGCAACAAGAGATTCTGGCAATTCTATATTTTGTTCTTGTGAAAGGACTTGGGTTGGAAGTGTGATTTCATAACTAAATTTTTTCATAATCCAACCTAGTGGTTTTTCATCTCCTGCGTCCGCAATAAGAATCCAATCACCTCTCTCTTCCAAAAGAATCACCTGTTCTGTTGGTGTGAGCTTGCCTGCAATAGCCGCAGTTGTACTTGGCTCTTGACGAATATTTAGAGATTTGACATTTGTGGAGAGATAAGTTTTTTGTGGCTGTATTGGTTGAGTTTGCACCTCTTGTGTGGATAAATTTTCTGTTGTTTGCACTTCTTGCTGTGTTGGATTGGATTCTGTTAGAGGTTTTGGTAATTCTGTAACATTCGTTGCGATTTTATTTTCTTCACCAAGCATAGAATCCACTTCGGTTTCTGGAGCGATAGGAGTAATTTCTTTTTTGCGTATGATTTCAAAAGCAGAATAATAAATGACAAAGCTAAGTAATAGCACAAAAATAGGTAACGGATAAACTTTTAAAAATTTTTTTAGACTTTCAAGCATAGAAATCATCTCACTTTCGTTGATGAAATTGAGATACTTAAAACTTAATCATAAATAAGATTTAAGCTCAATGTTATCTTGATATTATAACATAATTTTTTAAAATCAAAGAAATTTTACAGCTTTTTCTCCATTGACTAGCTCACCTAAAACATATCCTCCCGATTCTTTAAGGATAGAATCTACCTCGCTATTTTCTACGATTAACACCATTCCAACACCCATATTAAAGGTTCTGTATTTGTCCTCTTCCTCTACATATTGGCAGAGCATATCAAAAATTGGCAGAGATTGGATATTTTTTGTGATGACATTTGCGCAGACATTTTGCGGTAAAACGCGCGGCAAGTTTTCAATCAACCCTCCTCCAGTGATATGCGCAAGAGCTTTGATTTTGTCTTGTAATTTTTTGAAAGTTTTGACATAAATTTTAGTTGGCGTTAAGAGCGTTTGTATCAGCGGTTTGCCCTCAAATGTAGAATCCAATGCAATGTGATGAGAAGAAAGAATCTTGCGCACAAGAGAATAGCCATTGGAATGAATCCCACTGCTTGGCAAGGCGATAAGTATATCGCCGGCTTTGACTTGCGATTCTCTCTGCACCACTGCGCGTTCTGCGATTCCAACTGCAAAGCCGGCTAAATCAAAGTCTTTGTGTTGATACATTCCGGGCATTTCTGCACTTTCTCCACCAATCAGTGCGCATTCTGCTTCTAAACAGCCTTGTGTGATTCCACTAATGACTTCTAAGGCGGAATCTTTATTGAGTTTGCCTGTGGCATAATAGTCTAAGAAAAACAAAGGAGTTGCAAAATTGCAAATCAAATCATTCACGCACATTGCGACTAAATCAATCCCAACACTATCTAAAATCCCGCTGTCAATCGCAAGCTTTAGTTTCGTACCTACGCCGTCTGTTGCAGCCAAAAGAACAGGCTCTTTGTAACCGCTAGGAAGTAAAAAAGCCCCGCTAAAAGAGCCGATTCCACCCAAAACATTAGGACTAAAAGTCTGTTTCACAAGCCCTTTAAGGTTTTCAACAAGTGCATTTCCCTCTACAATATCTACACCAGAATCTTTATAATTCAATTTTTCCATCGTTGATTATCCCACAATAAATTTAAGGCAAATGATACAAAATTACAACTTAAACCTTATTGTTGCTTTTTCAAGGTAAGTTTTATGCGAATTTTATTATAATAAATAAGAACAATTTAAGCAAAAGGAGTAAAAATGGCACCAAATACTTTTAACAAGCCAGCAAATTTTATCAATCGTGAGTTGTCTTGGTTGCGCTTTAATACGCGTGTGTTGAGTGAAGCACAGGATTCTAACAATCCGCTTTTGGAACGTTTAAAGTTCATTGCAATTTATGGCACAAATTTAGATGAATTTTATATGGTGCGGGTTGCAGGTTTAAAAAGACTTTATAGTGCGCGCATTACAGAGAGCGGTCCAGACAGATTGACGCCAAAAGAGCAATTAGATGAGATTCGTAGTTATCTAAAACTAGAAAAGCAACGATTAGAGGCGTGCTATTTTGAAATCAAAGACGAATTAAGCAAACTTGGCTTATGTATCAAAACCTATAATGAAGCGGATAAGAATCAGAAAAAGGAATTGCGAGAATATTTTGTCAATCATCTTTATCCCATTGTTGTGCCAATAGCGGTAGATGCGACGCACCCTTTCCCTCATTTAAATAATCTTAGCTATGTTTTAGCTCTCAAACTCCAAAGCATTGATAATCCAAGCGAGATTAAATTTGGTATGACTCGCATTTCGCGAATGTTGCCCGGATTTGTGCGTTTAGGCGATACTTATTTCCATACGGATTCCATTGTTGCAGAATTTACAAATGAGCTATTCCCGGGCTTTAAAGTGATGAGTTGGACTTCGTTTAGGGTTACTAGAAATGCGGATATGGAGATTGAAGAGGAAGAGGGCGATGACTTTATGGCTCTAATGACAGAGGGTTTGAAATCTCGGCGCAAAGGAGAGATTATCCGCTTAGAGATTCGGAAAACTGATGATTTAGAGCTAAAAAACTTTGTAGAGCAATACATTAAAGTAACTCCTGAAGACATTTATGAGTGCGAAGCACCTATGAATTCCAATATTCTTTGGGAGATTGTAGGCAACAAAAACTTTGCTAAATTGACTTTCCCAAGCTACACTTCTAAAATCTTACCACCGCTAGATTCCAACGCAAATATTTTCTCTGTGCTAGATTCTCAAGATATTCTTTCATTTCAACCTTATGAGAGTTTTGACCCTGTGGTGAATTTTATCCAAAGTGCAGCAAAAGACCCCGATGTCTTTTCTATCCGAATGACACTTTATCGTGTGGGTAAAAATTCTCCAATCGTTAAAGCTTTGATTGAAGCCGCAGAAAATGGCAAGCAAGTAACTGCGCTAGTGGAGTTAAAAGCACGTTTTGATGAGGAAAACAACTTACATTGGGCGCGTGCATTAGAATCCGCAGGAGCGCATGTTATCTATGGAGTACCCGGACTGAAAGTGCATGCAAAAATCGCCCTTGTGATTAAAAGTATCGGACGAGAATTGCGAGAATATGTGCATTTAAGCACAGGAAACTACAATCCTAGCACTGCCAAAATCTATACAGATATTAGCTATATGACTTCTAAGCGAGAATTCACACAAGACGCGACAAAGTTTTTCCACAATCTTTCAGGATTTTCTCATAAATCCAAGCTTAATACTTTGCTTGCCGCTCCTTTGCAAATCAAGCCAAAAATTTTGGAATTGATTGAAAACGAAACCAAAGCAGGCAAAGACGGATGCATTATTTTAAAGGCAAATTCTATTGTAGATGCCGATGTAATTTTGGCACTCTATAAAGCGTCTGCTGCGGGTGTGAAAATAGATTTGATTGTGCGTGGAATCTGCTGCTTAAGACCAGGAGTTAAAGGCGTGAGTGAAAATATCCGTGTAATTTCTATTGTGGGTAAATACCTAGAACACGCAAGGATTTACTATTTCAAACACGCAAAAGTGCAGATTTATTTTGCAAGTGCGGACTTAATGCCTAGAAACTTAGAACGTCGTGTGGAGCTTATGACACCTATTTTTGAAGACAATTTAGCGGATAAACTCTTTGGAATCATTAAGATTCAAAGCGAGGACAACGCTAAAGCACACGAACTTCAAAGTAATGGCGAATATATCAAACTTGCTCCAAAAGAGGGTGAAAAACCAACCAATAGTCAAAAGATGCTAGAAGACCATACCAATACGCTTTATGCTTCTCTTAAGCGCGAAGCAGAGGAAGTCAAAGCGAAAAAACTTGCAAAACGAATGCTAAAAGAGAGTTAAGATTTTGTCATTTTAGAATCCCGCAAGGACAATCCCCCGCCGCACCCTTGCGAGGCTTCTCTCTTTCGTCTTTACAAGGAGCGAAACGACCAAATAATCCATAATTTAGCAATCAAAAATATTTCAAGGTGAGATTCCACATTACAGATTGCCACAGCCCTATAAATTTCTTTTATCTCTCTTATTCCAAGTTGTTACAATCAAGTGTATTTTTGCCTCAAATATAAGGGGTTCTTAATGCAATAAAAGAGTGGAATTTGTCATTTTTTCTGCTTAATTTTTGTTAAAATAATGCCTTGAAATTAAAGGAATTTTGAAATGAAAAAAATATTTTTTGTGTTTTGTTTTTGTGTGAGTGTATTCAATGCATTAAGCTTTGCGCAAACCAAGAATAATGAAAATAGCCTGTCTGTGTTGGTGCAAACTTATGTGGATTTAAATAGTAAGTTAAAGCAAGTCAAGCAGGATTCCGCCATTGAAGCAACAGCTTCAAAGGAAATAATAGAGGAGATTTCGCGCGAGAAAAATATCATTTTAAACAAGATTCCACATATCATTGTAGAGCAAAAGATTGATGAAGACGCGGTAGATGAGTTTTTAAAAGCGCAAGAAAGCTTAGAAAGCCTACAAAAGCAATACGAAAACAATCGCAATCAAAACTTTGCCTTTATTGATACGACATTGGATTTAACGCGATTGGATATGGTCAAAGTCTTTTATTCCGCTCTTTTTAGGTTGGAAAAACTTTTTTTGAATGTTTCATCAAGTAATGAAATGATAGCACTGCTTGATGAAGCGATAGAGAAACTAACACAATACGGGAAATTAAATTTAGATGAGAAAAAGTCGCAGATTCAAAACGAGTCAGAACTAAACAAAATAGCACAAAAAGAAGCAACTTTGGAAAATGCACTTACTTCTTATAGTGAGATTCTACGTTTTTTAAGAGGCAATGCAAGTTTGTTTGAAAGCAATTATCTCTTTAGCTCACTCAAACTTCAAGTGGGTATTGATGAGATTAATAAAGTTGTGGCGATTGAATCTTTAAATGTTGGCAAAATTGTAATTTCTTTGCTCGTTATCGCATTTTTTGTGTCTTTGCGCAAATTTTCATCGCATATTTTGTATTTTTTCTTGATTCGGCTTGTCTATCGTAATAAAGACACAGATTATATTAAGAAAATGTTTATTGAACACATTAAAAAGCCTGTTGGTTGGCTACTTTTGACTTATGGTTTAAATGTGTGCGTGAATATCGTGTATTATCCCGCACCCATTTCTCTTGGAATCGCAAATTTATTTTACATTATCTATGCGCTTTTTATTGTGTGGGCGGTATTTGTGCTTTTGGATAGTTATGGAATCTTATTTGTCTCCAAAATCGCACAAAAAAGCGGAAAAAAGGAAATTGTAAATGTTGTGGTCAAGATTCTATATTTTGTCGTCCTTACCATCGCCTTGTTGTTTGTTTTGGCGCGGCTTGGATTCAATATTTCAGCATTAATTACTTCGCTTGGAATCGGTGGAGCGGCGATGGCTCTTGCTGCTAAGGATATTATCGCAAACTTCTTTGCGTCGGTTATGCTTTTGTTTGATGATAGTTTTAATCAAGGCGATTGGGTAGAAGTCTTGGGCGTTGAAGGAACGATTGTAGAAACCGGACTTAGAAAAACGACGATTAGGACATTTGATAATTCTCTTGTATTTTTGCAAAACTCTGCAATTATGTCGGCAAACATTAAAAATTGGTCTAAGCGCAAGGTGGGACGACACATTAAAATGTATTTGGGCGTAGAATACAATGCCACGCCACAGCAGTTGGAATCTTGTCTTAAAGATTTGCGCGAGTGCCTAGAGACTAGCCCTCTTGTAGCGCACGAGGGAGATTGCGCACTCAATGCTTGTGATATTACAACCAAATACCGCCAAAACTTAGTTTCTATGAACGACCTTGAGGGCTACAAAAACGCGTGTTATGTGAATCTTAGCGACTTTGCAGATAGCAGCATTAACATTGAACTTTATTTTTATACCAAAGCAGTTACTTCTAAGGATTTTCGCGCGACAAAAAGCGCGTTAATGCTTGAATTTATGAAAATCATTGAGAAAAATGGCTTGAACTTCGCATTTCCAAGCAAAAGCGTATATATTGAAAAGCTACCAGAGCTAAAAATTAGTGGAGAAAAAGAGGGTAACACGCAAGAACGCAGTGATTGATTTTTTGTCATTGCAAGAATCTATGTGGCGGATTCGTGGCAATCTATAATCTTATCAATCCTAACATTAAAAACTATTCCAAATATTCTGCAATGTCTTTTTTGGAAGTCTTCCATTCTCCAATATGTTGCCATTTCATTGTATCGCAATAACGACAAAAGGGCAGTGGCTTTGCCATAAAGCTTAGAATCTCTTGATAAGTAAGATTGGGCTTATGAATGTCTATAAAATCCAAAGGTGTGATTTGCAAATTTTGTGAGAAGTGCTTGTTAAAATGTTCAATATAAGCGGTGAAAGTGCAAGGATAAAGTTTTCCATCATAAAGCTGTGCGCATTGATGGAGTGTGCAACCAATGAAGCTGTAAAAAGGATTGGAATCTCCATTAGGATTCAAAATCATTTTAGTCATTACCTTTTGTTTTTTATCAGAATTCATAAAAAACTTAAAAACCACATCTTGCTCTTTGCAGATTCTTTGTATTGCGTCCCAATCTATCTTTATGGGATACTTTGTCGGGTGTATTTCTATTGCATTTTCTCTACAAGATTGCCAAAACTCTTGATTCTGTTTTGGGAGCAAAACGCCATTGGTTACAAGTTAAATCGGCACATTAGGGAAGTATTTGCGCTTAAGGCTTTTATGTCTTTTTCGTAAGTTTGCAGTGTTGGAAGTTTTGGCTGTGCCACTTGTGAGAAATGAGAGCAACCAAAGCAGTTTAGATACAATGGTCGGCTAGATGAATATCAATTTTGGTTAGATATGTGGGTGGAGTTAGTTTTTCTACATAGTGTAATAATCTAGAATTTAATCTTTTTTGCGTCTAAATCTTTGAAATTGTTGTTTTAATTTTAAAATAAAAGGAAAATTTAGCTTATTTTGCCCCCCCCGATTAATTGCTGAATGGCTTGTTTCATTTGGTGCGCCTTTGTAAAATTTTTTGCAATCATAGAGAAAAATATATTATTTTTCAAGCAAGGCACGCAGGATATAGCACGCATTTTCTAGTGCGATTCTACGATGAGAAATAGAGTTTTTCTCCTCACTGCTTAACTCGGCTAGGGTTTGTGTAAATCCACTTGGAATAAAAATCGGGTCATAGCCAAAGCCATTGTTGCCCCTTTTTTGCGCAATCACTTTACCATACATAAACCCGTGTGTGCTAAAGTCGCCTTGTGCGCTAGAGATTCCGATACAAGCGCAATAATGCGCCTTTGAGATTCCGCCGCATTTTTCTATTTCCTCGCGCAGTTTTTCTAAATTTGCCTCCGTTCCACCTCCGCTATATCTTGCGCTATGAATACCCGGTGCACCTCCTAATTTTTCTACACAAATTCCGCTATCATCGGATAGGACGATGTCTCGTGCATTTAGGATTCCTTGTGATTTAAGTGCTTCAAAAACTGCTTTGGATTTCAAAAGTGCATTTTCTTGGAAGCTCGTGCCATTTTCCTCTATTTCAAAAGGCTCTCTTAGCTCGCTCCAAGCGAGAATTTTTAGGTTAAAATCTCGTGTTAAATCCGCATAAATTTCTTTTATCTCTCTTATTTTATCCGCATTGGAAGTTGCTAAAATCAAGCGCATATTCTTGCCTTTATTTATTTTTGGGTAAAATCATCTTTTTGTTTTGGAATTTTAGCATAAGGACGCAAAATGGCAAAGGAATCCCTCATCAAGCAAAGCTTGCCTCTAAGCCTCATTCTAGCCTCTAGGTTTTTTGGATTATTTATTGTTATGCCTGTTTTATCGCTTTATGCACTTTCTCTTCAAGGCTCAAGCCCGATTCTCATTGGAATCGCAATGGGCGGATATGCGCTGACGCAAGTCTTATTTCAGATTCCTTTTGGATTCTTAAGTGATAAGTTTGGGCGCAAAAGTATGATTGCGCTAGGGCTTGTAGTTTTTGTTTTAGGTTCGCTTGTTTGCGCTTTAAGCTCGGATATTTATTGGTTGATTGTAGGGAGGCTAATGCAGGGAGCTGGAGCTGTGGGAGGTGTGATAAGTGCGATGATAGCGGATTTAGTGCGTGAAGAGAATCGCACAAAAGCAATGGCGCTTATGGGAGGGACGATTTCGCTTAGCTTTACCTTTGCGCTGATTTTAGGTCCGATTCTTGGTGCGCATTATGGAATCCCAAGTCTTTTTTGGGTTACCTGTATTTTGGCACTTTTTGGGCTTGTGATTTTGTTTATTGCTGTGCCCAATACGCCCAAAGTTACTTATCGTTTCACGAATCAAAGCGGAGAATATAGCGCAATTTTAAAAAACAAGAATCTCCAAATTATGAATCTCACCAATTTCTTGCAAAAGGGCTTTATGACTTTGGCGTTTTTGATTATTCCTATTGCGCTTGTGAAGGGCTTTGAAATGCCCAAAGAGGACTTGTGGCAAGTGTATATTCCCGCCTCGCTTTTAGGATTCTTTGCAATGGCTCCCGCTGCGATATTAGCGGAGAAAAAGGGTAAGTTTAAAGCAGTGATGATTGTTGGAATTTTGCTTTTTGTGCTTAGTTATCTGCTAATGCTAAGTCAAAGCCAAAGCGTATTTATCTTTGGCGTGCTTATGTTTTTTGTGGGATTCTCTATCCACGAACCCATTATGCAAAGCCTCGCAAGCCGTTATTGCAAAGCACACCAAAAGGGTAGTGCAATGGGGATTTTTACTTCTTTTGGTTATTTGGGTAGCTTTTTTGGCGCGCTTTTGGGTGGGCATTTTTATACCTTTTTTAGTATGCTTTCTATCACAATGTTTGTCGTAATTGCGTCTTTTTTGTGGATTTTATCTTTTTCGCTTTTAGCAAATCCGACAATGCAAAAGAATCTTTATCTGCCCCTTAAAGTTGCAATTACAAATCAGACTTTGGAAGCTTTAGGAGAGCTGCGCGGAATCCTTGAATGGTATATCAATGAAAGCGAACAAGTCGTGGTGGTGAAATACGACAAACACTTATTGGAGGAAGCAGAAATTTTGGCATTTGTGAATGTGCGTTTGCAAGGGTATTTTAAGGAGAGGGAATGAAAAGTGCTTTTGACTTTTTAAGTTTAGAAAATGAGGATTTCAAAGAGGATTCTGTGCGGGAGTTTATCCTCGCGCCACTTTTGCAAAAATTAGGCTTTGTGAATAGAAATTTGGAGAATCCCAAGCCTAAAAATCACAAAGAGGCAAGGCAGATTCTAAAAGGTGCGAAGTATTATCCTAATGCGCTAGATAGCGAGTTTGGAGAAATTGCAACGCAAAAAGAGCAGGATTCTACGCTTTGGATTCCACAAGATGAGATTTTACCCAAAGGAAGTGATGTGGATTCTGTGTTGGGGCTTTTTAGCAAAATGCAGTTAGCCGAACTTGCGCTTTTAAGGAAACTTATTTTCAAACACACCACGCCAAGTGGAAGCAAAGAAAATAGAATCCTCAAACGCAATCTGCGGTATTCGCTAATGTTGGCGTTTTATAATACGCTTACGATGTGTAATAAAACTTTTCACGAGACAAAATTGAGAAAAGGCAAGGCTGGTGTATGTGGAATCTTTGCTTATTATCGTTATCGTAGAAGTAATTATTGTTGATAGCAATGGAGCAAATCTTAATGTAATATGGAATAGTTTAATTCAAAAGGCTGTTGAGGGGCATTATATTGATAGAATTGCTGATAAATTTGAAAATTTTATTCCAGCAATCAACGAAAGATTTGAGTGCGATAAGAAAGGAAAATATCACTTAAGAGAGAATGCGAGTTTTAGTAATTTTAAGATTCCATTAGAAAAACGAGTGGAGTATTTGATAAGAGCAATTTTAGGTAGAGCAAGTGAGCAAAATAAGGGCGTAAAGTTTAATGAGATTGTATTAAAAGTGATTCCTTTATCTAGTAATGGGGTGCAAGCAAACAATAAACTGATAAAAGAAATTTTAAGTGAAATTGCTACAACAGATAAAGATACAGGCGAATGGGGATTGAAAGACGAAAAAGGCACACAAGGGAGATTGTTTGATGACTGAAAAGGAAATTATAGAATTTAATAAGAGCTTAAGTGCTTACGAATTTTTTGTGTATTTTACTATTGAATATTTGAAAAGAAAAAATGAAAGTTGCACACTAGAGGCGATTCACGCAAAAAGCATAGAATTTTTATTAAAAAATCGAAAAATAGAGGAAAAAAGTGCTATAACCAAAACTCTGTCAAAACTAGCGACCTTTGATGAAATCACGCAAGAATGGACGCTTAAGGACAAACAAGCGATAATGCAAGAGATGAAGCCAAAGCATAAAACAAAAACCAAAAAGAGCGACAATGCCTAAAACCAAAGAAAGTATAGAAATTAGTAAAAAAATTTTAAAGATAACAGGCTCTACCAATGCGCAATTAGGCTTAATCAAAGAGAGCGATAAGGTGCTTTTGGGCTTGAGTGGAGGCAAGGATTCCATACTTCTTGCGACACTTCTTGCAAGGCTGAAAAAATACGCGCCTTTTAACTTCGAGTTTAAGGCAGTTACGATTGATTATGGGCGCGGGGGAGAATATGAATATATCTTTGAATATTGCGAGAAGCTTGGAATTCCCTATGAACTCTACCGCACGGATATTTATAAGATTTTAGAGGAAAACAAGCGCGAGGGAAGTGTGGTTTGTAGCTTTTGTTCGCGTATGCGGCGGGGTGCGCTTTATACCAAAGCTTTAGAGGGAGGATTTAATAAACTCGCCTTAGCGCACCATTTAGACGACGCCGCAGAAAGCTTTATGATGAATCTTACTTATAATGGTGCATTGCGTTCTATGCCGCCGCTGTATAAGGCGGGAAATGGGCTGTTTGTGATTCGTCCGCTGATTTTTGTGCGGGAGCGACAAATTATTGACTTTATTGCCAAAAACAACATTTATATTGCGCCCGATTGTAATTGTCCTGTGCTATGGAGGACAGATGACAAACGCCCTTATGCGCGCGAGAAAACTAAGCAAATGCTAAAGGAAATGGAGGAAGCGAATCCGGACTTTTTCACTTCTTTGAAAGTAGCTTTAGGCAATGTACATTTAAACAGCCTCTTTGATACGCGCTATTTGGATAAGCAAGAATAGGTGCTTTTTCATCGTAAAGGAAAAATCTAGCAAGAGAGATTCTGCAAGGAATCACGGCAGTCCATAATCTAATATTTTACTCCCGATAAATCCTTTATGTAATTATAGATTACTTCACTTTGTGATTTTAGATTATTCTGCTTGTAAGGGTGTAGTAGAATTATGGATTTTACAAAATTTTATGAGAGAAAATTAATTGAATGTAGCGGAATCGCAAGGGAGAAACCCTCGCGGCAGTTTATTGCGGCTTAAAGTTTGTCTGCGTTTTGTGAAAGATATTCTGCTACGCCTTTTGCATCTGCTTTCATTCCTTTATCGCCTTTGTTCCAACCTGCTGGGCAAACTTCGCCGTGTTGCTCAAAGAAAGTAAGCGCATCACACATTCTTAGCATTTCGTCCATATTGCGTCCAAGTGGTAAGTCGTTAATCACCGCGTGGCGGACAACTTGATTTTTGTCAATCAAGAAAGAACCGCGCAATGCAACTGCGTCGCCGATAAGCACTTCATAATCGCGTGAAATTTGCTTTGTGATGTCTGAAACCATTGGAAATTGCACATTTCCGATTCCGCCTTGATTGACAGGAGTATTTTTCCACGCAAAATGCACGACATCAGAGTCAATAGAAACACCAATGACATTGAATCCTTTTTCGTTAAATGCTTTAACTCTGTGGTCCATTGCAATGATTTCTGAAGGGCAAACAAAAGTAAAGTCTTTGGGCCAAAAGAATACGACTGCACCATTTTTGCCTAAGTTTTTTGAAAGTTCAAAATCCTCTACGATAGTATTATTTGCCAAAACTGCTGGAGCTTTGAAGTCTGGAGCTTTTTTTGTTACTAACATTTTAAATCCTTATAAAAATAATTGATTGATAAAAAATATCAATAGAAAATGATAACAAATCTTAGATAAATTAAAGATTAAATCTTTCT
>NZ_JAIEFA010000048.1 GCF_029067145.1 Helicobacter sp.
AAATATAGAAGTTAAGAAAATCTATAAAGAGTATTTTAATAGAATTACAAATTTCCACAAAAAGAAAAATCTTACTTATCTTGCAATCAGGAATCTTATTCCAAACCAAGAGAGAAATAAATTTTATTCCCTCATTTCTTGCGATTTTTCATTAAATCTTGTAAGAGACCCGATAAGCAGCCTTAAGCATTATATGACAATGAAAAGATTAGGAAAAGCCAAAAGAGAAATTACATTGCATTCTGATATGAATGAAGTATGTCAGAATCTTGTAAGATATGATGGCAAGCTTGGAGTTACTCCTGATATTGAGAGGATAAATTTTTGGATAAACTTTAGATATATGTGCTTCCACGATACACAGCTTAAAAATGCGCTCCTTAACGCTAAGGATTCTATCATCGTAGATATGTCTGAAATTGTGGGAGAGAAAACATTTCATACGATATTAAAGTTATCCAAAGAGCTAGGATTCCCTGCACCAAATGAAAAATACAGAGAGAAGTTTAAAGAAAATATCGCAAAATATGGAGCATTGCTTCCATTAACACTTGTCGTGCAAGCACAAAGTATAAATTTCAAACTTTATCTCCTAGATAGTGTGCATAAGATAGAAAACAATATTTATTTGACAAATATAGCCGCTGCGATAACGCATAAAATAGAGCATTGCTTGGATATTACTCAAGATTTATTTCATCAACCCTATTTTTACAATGGCATTATTATATGTATTGCTTCAAAGGATTGGGAGATTTTAAAACAAGATTCCAAAACTTTACAGGAAGTTAGAAGTTATCTTTTGAAATTTATTCCAAGATTGCAACAACAAAAAGAAATAGAGGATAAAAAGAAAATCACAGAATTGCAAGTGCTAGACTATTTAAGAGAGCATAAAGATTTAAGAATACAATTCAAACAGGTTTTAGATGAGCATTTAGCTTATATTAAATCTGTGCGTCCCGATATTGTAGAATCTTGGAAATATTATCAAGAATTTGAGAAAATGTGTGCGGAAATAGATTAAATTGCTTCGCCACACTCGCAAGGACGAATCTAAACTACTTCACATTTCCACTTTTTAGCTTTTTCTCACCCTTGTAAATACCAAAAACCTTATATCCACCCTCTTGTGTCATCAACACCACAGGATATTCCTCATAAGTGCCCTGCTCCATTCCCGGGCTTCCTTGTGGCATTCCGGGCGTAGAAACGCCTATCACATCTTTTGGCTGATTTTCCAACAACCATTCCACTGCATCAGCAGGCACATGCCCTTCAATCGCATATTTCACACCATTTTTTTCTATCACACCCGTATGACAACTTTGATATTTAGGGGCGATTTTAAAATCCTCCTTGATTTTTATAAACAGCTCGTCATCTTTATGGGATTGCACCAAAAAGCCCTTTGTGTGCATATATTTTGCCCATTCTTCACAACAACCACAAGTTGGACTAGAATACATTTGAATTTTTTTTACAGAATCTCCAAAAAGTGCCATACTTAAAAATACTAGCAAACCTAAAATTTTTCGCATATTTTTCCTTTTATCAAATTTCGCGCATTATACAGAATCTCTGCTTGATTTTACAATCTCTAGTTTGAGAAAATGTATAAAGAGTCGGATTAAATTGTTTCTCTATCCTTGCGAGGAAACGCTGAAGTGTGCAAATGCGAAGCATTTTCACCCACACTTGCAAATCCATAATTTTAGAATCTTGCCTTTGATTTTAAGATTCCATTGTAAAGGTTCCTTTGTGCTAGACCACGATTTAATAAATTAAATCTCACAAGGACAACTACTTTAAAAAATCCGCTCTAAACTCTCTTTCCACTTCGTCGGACGCTTCAAAATCTCCAAAGCACGCGTTTGATGAGTTGTGCGCAAATCCAAAGAAGCATAGGATTTGAAATGCTCCAATACTTGATGACAAACAGAATCGTAAGAAAGCGCATAAGCCTTAGAAATGCTCAAAATGCAGTTTTCAAAGCTCACGAGATTTGCATTTTGATTTTCCGCTACCTCTAGCGCAATCGCAGGGATTCCACAGGCTAGAATCTCTCCCAAACTCTGCCCACAAGCGCAAATGCAAATGTCCATTTGTCTTATCAAATCCGCCATTTCTTGCGCACATAAATCACGATAGAATCTCGCGCCCAAAATCGTAGAATCTCTTGCAATGCAATGCAAATTTAAATTAGGATAAGCCCTATTAAATGCAGCAACCAAAGGCTTATTCAAGCCCAATATATCGCTTCCGCCAAGAGTAATGAGCACATTTTGCACCTCTTGCTTTAAAGGAATCGGGGGATTCTTTAATGCCTGCACAAAAGGGGGCTGCAACAAACGATAATCACTTCCCAAAAACAACAAATGGTGGGGATACTTTTCTCTATATCGGGCGAAATTCACACCTCTTGCATTGTTTAGCAAGATAGCTTTAGGATAATCCAAACGCAAGGTATCATCAAAAAACAAGCAAACTTTCGTGCAACGCACCGCTTTTTCATAAGTGTCTAAGGGCAGCACATACGAATCTATTGCAAGGAAATCCCATAAAGTTGGATTTAAATTCGCCTCCAATTCCTGCGTATCTATTAGCTTTGTTTCAAACCCTAGCGATTCCAATTCCGCTTGCAAAGCCCGACAACGACTAATATGCCCCAATCCCACACCAAGCTTACCATCGGCAGCAATTAAAGCACTTTGAGCCACCAAAAGCCTTTAAGAATAAATTTTTTGTAAATTTTCTAACTTGCTTGTCGCATTGAGCAAAAGCATATCCGCTAGAATCAGTGCGAGGCTAGATTCACAAACCACGCTCCCACGCACTGCGATACAAGGGTCGTGTCTGCCCTTTATTTCGCATTGGACAACATTGCCTTGCATATCTTGCGTGTTTTGGGGCAAAAAAATGCTAGGCGTGGGCTTAAAATGCACTTTGAGCAGAATCTCTGCGCCATTGCTAATGCCTCCTAAAATTCCGCCACAATGATTGCTTACAAAGCCCTCTGCGTTCATTGTATCATTGTTTTGAGAGCCTCTAAGTTTTGCCGATTCCACACCATTGCCAATTTCTACGGCTTTGACGCCATTTAATCCCAACATCAAAGCCCCAATCGCGGAATCTAGCTTATAATACAATGGCTCACCCAATCCGTAAGGCACGCCACTTGCCTTAATCAAAGCGACACCACCTAAGCTATCGTGCGCCTCTCTTGCCTGCATAATTGCTTCTTTTTGCGCCGATTCCACTTGCTTATCTAGAGCGAAGATTTCGCTTTTTTGCGCGTTTTCAAAGTCAATTTCCCTCCCCTCAATCTTACCAATATTTAAGATTCCGCTTTGCAAAACAATCCCAAAGGGCTTTAAAAGCATTTTTGCAATCGCACCCGCTGCAACACGCGCGCTTGTTTCCCTCGCGCTGCTACGCCCTCCACCACGATAATCTCGGATTCCGTATTTATGAAAATATGTCCAATCAGCGTGTCCAGGACGAAAAAGGTTTTTGATAGAATCATAATCTCTACTCTTATTCGCGGTGTTTTGGATAAAGAATCCCAAAGACGTTCCGGTCGTTTTGCCTTCAAAAACACCGCTTAGAATTTTTACCTCATCTGCCTCTTTTCTCTGTGTAGAATAAAGATTCTTTCCGCCCGCGCGTCTTTGCATTTCAAGCGCAAGAAACTCCTCTTCAATCTCCAATCCCGCTGGCAACCCATCTATTACCGCGCCAATTCCCTCTCCGTGACTCTCGCCAAAAGTCGTAACCCTAAGAGCCTGCCCAAAAGTATTCATCACTTATCCTTATAAATTTTTCTCTTGCTTTAAAATCTCTAATGCCATTTTGGCGCAAATTTGCTGCGCCTCTTTTTTGCTTTTACCCTTTGCCCTTGCGTATTCCCTATCCTTAATCTGCACGCCCATTAAAAACTCTTTATTATGGTCGGGTCCAAAGGAATCTAAGACGATATATTCTGGAGTGATTCCAAAGACTGCTTGCGTAAGCTCTTGCAAAGCGGTTTTATGGTCATAAAACAAACTTTTTAAATCAATCTTTGGATAAACTTCCTCCAACAATAACAACATAATCTTGCGCACAGATTCCAATCCGCTTTCTAAATAAATTGCTCCCATAATTGCTTCAAACGCATTGGAGAGAATAGAATCCTTGTCTCTCCCATTATTTTGCTCTTCAGAAGAAGAAATATAAAGATATTCTCCTACATTTAAATAGCGTGCCAATTTGGCAAATGCCTTTTCATTGACCATTGAAGCGCGCATTTTGGACAGCTCTCCCTCTGGAGAATGGGGAAACTTGTGGTATAAAAATTCTCCAATAATCAAATCCAAAACCGCATCGCCCAAAAACTCCAAACGCTCATTATGCGTGCCTTTTTTGGCACTCTTATGCGTCAAAGCTTCTTTGAGTAAATTCTTTTGTTTAAAGTAATAACCTAAAGTTTGTTCAAAAAGTTGTAAATCCACACAAATCCTTAAATATTTTTAAATTTCAATGCCTCTTCTTTGGCAATTTTATCGCAGATTTCATTCTCAAGATGTCCGCTGTGTCCCCTGACCCATTGCACTTCAATTTTATGTGGCTTAGAAACTTCCAAATAAAGTTGCCAAAGTTCTGGATTTTTGACATTTTTAAAGTCTTTCTTAATCCAATTTGGCAACCACTTGCTTAAACCCTCTAAGACATATTTTGAATCGCAAACAACCAAAACTTCACAAGGTTCTTTAAGAGCCTCTAAACCACGAATCAAAGCTGTTAGCTCCATTTGATTATTAGTCGCCCTCTGCGCCCCACCTCTTACAATTTTCTCGTGCTCTCCATAACGCAAGATTCCACACCAACCACCACTTCCCGGATTCCCCAAAGAAGAACCATCACAGAAAAGAGTAACGCGTTTCATCTTGTTTTTCCTTTAAAAACACAAAAGTTTTGAGCGTCAAAAGCTCTTCGCAATGTGGGCAATGCTCAAAGGTTAAAGGTGTAGTTGCCTTACAAGATTTACACTGATAGTTAAACCCTAAATCTCCTTGAAAACTCTTATGCGTCCTTAAAAGACAAATCGTCTCTAATTCAAAAGTTTCTTTTTGCGAAAAACTAAGTGGTAAAATCCCCTTTGCCTCAAAAATATCTTTCAAGATTCGGCTTTGCGGATTTGTGGGTATGTTTTGCAGCTCCTTAATAAGAGATTGTGGAATCGCTTCAATTTTGAGATTCCACAATATATCTTGCAAATCTAGCAAAATTTCTTTAGGGATTTGCATTAGGGATTCCCAAAAAAGCGCAGGATAAAAATCTTTTAAAAATCCCAAGACCAAACGCGCCAAAAGCGGCTCTTCTTGTAAGATTGCTAGCAATTTATACGAAGTTTCCTCACTTTTTTTCTGACTTGAAATTAAGATTTTTGTTTTCAAATAATGCCGATACAATCCCATATCTCCTTGAATTTCCTCTAAGCAGCCTAAAGCACTTAGCGCATCTTTAAACAAGCTTAATTTTTCGTAAGTTCTAATAAGAGACTTCAAAACCAAAGGACTACGGGGAAAATAATGCAGAATCTCTAAATAAATCTCTTTGGCGCGCAGAGGAAACCCAGCCTTTTCATAAACTAGCCCGAGTGATTCTAGAATCGGAACTTTATCCACAGGATTTTGAATAGAATCCAAAAGTGCCACATACAAACGAATCGCTTTTTCGTAATTCGCGCTTTTTTGATACATTTTTGCCATAAAGAGTAGCGAGGGTGTGGGATTGGGGCTTAGGGCTAAAAACTCTTGTGCTTCTTTGTCAAAGCCAATATAATCAAAGCTTTCGATAAATCTACTCAAGGAATCTTGCTGTCTTTTGCTAATTAAATAATTCCAATAATACGCAAAAAGGCTGACAAGCCCAATCAAAAAGATAAATATCATAATACCAAAGAGCGGGTCGCGATATTCAATGCTTTCCAAAAAATCCAAGTTTGCCCTTTTTAGTGAAAAATCACACAAATTATAACAAAACTTATAGATAAATTTTTGTAAAATTACGATTTTTAAGTTTAGGTATTGGAGCAAAATTGATTACACAAGAAAGCATTACCGCACTCAAAAATCAACTAGATATTGTGGAAGTCGTCAGCCATTATATTGAAGTTAAAAAAATGGGTGCGAGCTTTAAAGCTTGCTGTCCTTTTCATCAAGAAAAAACGCCTAGTTTTGTGCTAAACGCCAATAAAGGCTATTTTCATTGCTTTGGCTGTGGAATCAGCGGCGATGCAATCAAGTTTGTAATGGATTATGAAAAGCTTAATTATATTGAAGCATTAGAAAAACTAGCGCAATTTTATAATATTACATTAGAATACACCGACAAAATCAAAAAAAGTGATGATTTTAAGATTCTAAACTTTATGAATGATTATTATCAAAATATGCTCAATCCCGAAGTAGAATCCTATATCAAAGAGCGCGGAATCACGCCCGAGACAAAAACGCGTTTTGAGCTTGGCTATGCGCCAAACAACTACGAAATTATGGCGCATTTACAACGCAATTTTATCAATCTGCAAGACGCACTCAATGTTGGAATCCTTGGAGCAGAAATAGAAAATGGTGCGAAACGATATTATGCAAGACTGACCCAACGGCTTACTTTCCCCATTCGTTCTTCGCAAAATAAAATCATTGGTTTTGGTGGGCGCACCCTTAGTAATCACCCCGCAAAATACATCAATTCGCCCCAAACAAAACTTTTTAACAAATCCCAAGTCCTTTATGGCTATCCACAAGCTAAAGACAGCATTTATCGCTTAAATGAAATCATCATTACGGAGGGTTATTTAGATGTGATTATGCTACACCAAGCAGGCTTTACAAATGCTGTAGCGACACTTGGCACTGCATTGACACACGAGCATTTACCCTTGCTTGCAAAAGGAAATCCTAAGATTTTTTTAGCCTTTGATGGAGACAATGCCGGAATGAACGCCGCCTTTAAAGCAGCAACTCTTTTGAGCCTCGCAAACAAAGAAGGCGGTGTTGTGCTGTTTGACAATGGACTAGACCCTGCGGATATGGTGAAAAATGGAGAAATAGAGATTCTAAAAGACCTTTTTAGCGCACCTATTCCGCTGATTGATTATGTGCTTCATACAATTTTAAGCCAATTTGATTTGAAAAATGCTGTGCAAAAAGACGCTTGCCTGAAAGAATCCCTTGCCTTTTTGCACCAACTTTCACCCGTGATTCAAGAAGAATACAAATCTTGGCTTGCACAAAGGCTCAATTTACCCTCACATTTAATCAAAGTCCAATTAACGCAAAAATTCCAAAATCCTACTATTCAAGATTCTATCCCAGCAGACCTTACAAGTGCTCAAGAGAGTTTTTATGGATTGGCAGAAAAAATCATCATCAAAAGTATTTTAGAGGATATGAGCCTTTTGGATTTTGTATTAAACTATCTTGAACCACAAATGTTTCATTCCCAAACGCTCGCATATCAAAAGCTACTGCAAGGAGAATTAGAATCCTCACCTTTAATTGGAATCTTGCTAGATTCCAAAATCAAAGCACAAACAAAAGAAAATTTAAAACAACAAATCATTATGATTCTTTATCGGTATTATGATGAGCAGAGAAAATTGCTGTTGCAAAACTCCTCTCTTTCTCTGCGGGAGAAGTCTTTTCTTTTAAGAAAATACCAAAAATATTTAGAAGATTTAAAAAAGGGAGATTTGGCACTCTATGAAAGCGTTAGCACTTTTTAGCGGTGGGCTAGATAGCTTACTTGCAATCAAAATCATCAAAGATTTAGGCATTGAAGTTTTGGCTTTGCACTTCAATATTGGATTTGGCGCAAAGCAAGACAAAAGCGAAATCTTGCGTCAAAGATTAAATCAAGTGGGTGCAGAATTAAAAATTGTGGATATTAGGAGGCAATTTTTTGATGAGATTCTCTTTGAGCCAAAGTTTGGTTATGGCAAATATTTCAACCCTTGCATTGATTGCCACGCAAATATGTTTGCTCACGCATTAAAAATGTTAGAATCGCAACAAGCAAGCTTTATCATCAGTGGAGAAGTCTTAGGACAGCGTCCCAAAAGCCAACGCGCAGAAGCTTTGGGGCAAGTAGAAAAGCTTTGCGAGGGAAATGGGCTTATCGTGCGTCCTTTATGTGCTAAACTTTTACCACCTACGATTCCAGAGCAAAAGGGTTGGATTCCCAGAGAAAAACTCCTTGACATTAGCGGGAGAGGACGGAATCGCCAACTAGAATTAGTCCAACATTATGGCATAGAATATTATGAGCGTCCCGGTGGAGGCTGTCTGCTCACAGAAACTTCTGTTGCCAACAAAATAAAAGACATTCTCTCTCATCGTCCCATTGTCTTTGAGGATATGGAATTAGTCAAATTCGGACGCTATATGATTCTACCTGACGGAGCGCGTTGCGTGATTGCAAGAAATGAAGAAGAAAATCAAAAGCTTCAATTTCATCACCCTAAAATGTCGCAAATTGAATTATTGAATTGTATCGGTCCTTTAGGACTTGTGGAAAAAAATGCAAGCGAGCAAGACAAAAGCCTTGCGATTTCTCTTACTCTGCTTTATGGCAAGACACAGATAAATCAACCCTATAAAGTGCGCTTTGAGGGCAAAGAAATAGAATCTTTCGCCTTTGAAAGCAAAGAAAAAGCACAACAATTTTTTATCAAAGAATGAAAGGAATCCTATGGAATCAGCTCAACAAATTTTCAAACAAATTGTTACAGAACGTTACTCTTGTCGCTCTTTTAAAGATTCTGCGATTGACAAAGAATCTTTAGAATACATCTTAGAAGCGGGGCGACTTTCTCCTAGCTCGCTTGGACTAGAGCCGTGGCGTTTTTATGTGGTTCAAGACAAAAGTCAAAAATTAGAAATTTCTAAAATTGCAAACTATCAAGAGCATGTTGCACATTGTGGAGCAATCCTCATCATCACTGCGCGTTTGGACTTTGGAGAATATTTTATACCCAAACTCAAAGGACGCAATATGCCACAAGAGGAAATAGACAAAAGAATCGCGCTTTATAAACCTTTTATTGATGGAATGAATGCGGAACAAAAATTACATTATGCAAGAGAACAAGTCTTTTTAGCATTAGGGAATCTTGCAAATGCTGCAAGTGCCTTAGGGCTTGGTTCGTGTATTATTGGAGGATTTGATTCTTGCAAGCTAGACGAATATCTAAAATTAAACACTCAAAAGGAACGTAGCGCGATTCTACTTGTCATTGGTGAAAAAACCCAAAGTGAAATTCCCCAAAAGTTGCGCAATCCAAAAGAAGAAG
>NZ_JAIEFA010000049.1 GCF_029067145.1 Helicobacter sp.
ATATTGGCATAGGATTTGGCAAAACCTTAGAGCACAATTTGGCACTTATTAAGCATTTAGGACATTTTTTGCACTTTGGTTATCCTCTTTTGGTTGGCGCAAGTCGCAAAAGTCTGATTGATAAAATCACTCCTTGTAGTGTGGAGGAACGATTAAGCGGCACTCTTACGATTCATTTAGAATCCCTAAAAAACGGCGCAAGCATTATTCGTTGCCACGATACAAAAGAGCATATTCAAGCACTTAAGACTTGGCTTGCCTTACAAGAGGCAAAACTTGACATTCCATCATAAGAGGTGATTTGATGAACAGACGCGAAATTATTTGGCAATTAAGCCAATATGGCTATACAAAAGAGAAGCTTGAAAGTATGCCAATGTCAGACCTTGCAAAGCTTTTTAAGCAAACCTCCAAAGAACGTATTACAAAATATATGAATACCTTGCGTGCAGACAAAGAAACAGAAATTATACCCGGAGAGGACACAAATAATATTGAACGAGAATTAGAGCTTGTTTATCACGCGATTTCAGTAGAGGAAATTAATTTCGCGATTCTTTATGACGCAATAGAAAAAATCCTAGAAAAATACGATTTAAACGAAGCCATTGAGCTTGTTCTGTCTCAATCTAGTGATAAACAATACAAGCAAATGACGCAAATTACAGAAGTTGCTTATCGTTCTTTTCAAGAAATTCTGTTAGATAGGATTGAAAAGTTATGCGAATTTTATCCTGCAGAGGAACGATTTGAGCAATTAAAATTTTATGGAGACCGCCGAGAAGATATAAACTTTTTGCGTGAAAGTATTGCAAATATGAGTGCGCAAAATAATCAAGAACGTTTGAGCAAAATTGCCTTACTCAAATACGACATTATCCGCGATTATTACCCAGATTCTATGTATGAAAATTACGAACAATTTTACGAAAATGAAGAAGAAAAAAATGAGATTATTGAACGTATTATGTCTCTTACTAAAGCCTATACGCGCCCTGTGCTCAAAGCCAAAAAATTTCAAGTGCTTTCGCATATTGAACGCGTTTTGATTGAAGACCGCGACAGAGAAAAGGAAGAAAAAGCACTGATTAAACAATATACAAAAAAACTTGGCGATGTGATTTTAAGCGAAGATGAACTTGCCTTTGCAATGATGCTAAAAGAAGCACTAGGTGTGCTAGATGAACGCGATGTTACACGCATTATTGGCAATTTTGATATTTCAAGCAACCCTATTTTATTGCAACGTTTTAATGCAATTATGCGCGACAACCGCCGCACAAACAAATAGAGGCAAAACAATGGAATCGCAAATCAAACTTGAAAATATCAAAATGGAACAAGGTTGGAAAGAGCTTTTAAAAGATGAATTTTTGTCTCCTTATTTCGCAGAAATTAAGCAACATTATCTTGCTGCTAGGGCAAAAGGTGCGATTCTTTATCCTCCTGCTAAACTCCTTTTTAACGCTTTTAATCTCACGCCTTTGGACAAACTCAAAGTCGTGCTTCTAGGGCAAGACCCTTATCATCAGCCAAATCAAGCAATGGGATTGTCTTTTTCTGTGCCTAATGGGGTTAGGATTCCACCCTCGTTACAGAATATTTATAAAGAATTGCAAGCAGATTTAGGGATTCCACCTAGCCAAAGCGGAGATTTAAGCTCTTGGGCGCGGGAGGGAGTTTTGCTCTTAAATAGCATTTTAAGTGTGGAAGCAGGCAAACCCACTTCTTGCCAACATTTTGGCTGGCAACATTTTACAGATTCCGTCATTTCACAAATCAATACGCATTGCGAGGGGATTGTTTTTTTATTATGGGGAAACTACGCAAAAGCCAAAAAAAGTTTGATTAACCCCGATAAACACTTTATTCTTGAGGCTGCCCACCCTTCCCCTTTAGCGCGTAGCGGATTTTTGGGCTGTCGGCATTTTTCAAAAACCAATGCGATTCTACAAAAACTCGGCAAAACGCCGATTAATTGGAAACTTGATTAAGTGTTAGAATCCTCTATCAAATTTTGATTAAAAGGAATCTCTAAGGCTTTCACATTGCCAATTGCATTTCCTGCGATTCCTTTAATAGAACCATACATATCAATCGTATTTTCAAGCACCTTTTGAATCTGCTTTTCGCGCTGCTTCCATAATCTCTGCATTGCGCGTTTTTCGGAATCCAAATCACTCTGCATTTGTGTAAATCCCTCCACAATTGCTTCTATTTGCATTTTAAATTCAGAGCTCGTGAGATATTGATAAAGCAAACCCATTTTATCCTGTTTGTTTTCTTGCGATTTTTGCGCAATTTTTACCTTAACCACACTTTCCCTTAGCACCACACAAAGAGCCTTAAACTCCTCAAAAGTGCAAA
>NZ_JAIEFA010000005.1 GCF_029067145.1 Helicobacter sp.
TCCTGCTTTAAAGATTTTATTGTAAAGATTGATTTATGCAGGGTTATGGATTATTTCGGATTTGTTTGCAAGGGCAACAGAACAAAAAGGGGCTACAAAAGTGCAAGAGGGAAACCAAAGCCTACAATAAGGCTTCAATTTTTTGTTCTAAATCTTTAATTTTACTTTTGTATTTCTCGCTCTCTACACGATATTGTGAGTTGCGCTGTTTGAGGGCTTTTACTTCATTACGCAAGGAAGTGATTTCATCGGTAAGAATATCAATGTTTCCCAAAGCTCTTTGAAGCTGTAATTGATGTTTGCGGATTAAAATTTCGGCTTCTTGTAGCGTTAATTTCATCACGGCACTATTTTTTTCTTCTTTTTGGGCAACACTTTTATAAAAAAAGGTTTTTACCACCATGAACAAAACAAACAGGATAAATGCCGTTAAAAATAACCATTGCGTAAATTGTGCCATTTTATTTCCTTAAAAGTTATAATTTCCCTATACGACAGGCGTGCCTACCACCTTCAAACACTCCCTCGCAAAAACTTTTTAAAATCTGTTCCACCATACCTTCCCCTACAACGCGTGCGCCCAAGCACAGCACATTTGCGTCATTATGCGCGCGACTCATTGCAGCACTATAAGGTTCATTGCAGAGTGCTGCACGGATACCTTTATGACGATTAGCAGCAATACTCATTCCAATTCCGCTTCCACAAATCAAAATTCCAAAACTTTTATCATTTTTCAAAACATTTTCACATAAGAGATTAGCAAAATCCGGATAATCCACGCGATTAGAATCGCTAGGTCCCAAATCCTCCACACTATGCCCCATTTTCTCCAATGTTTGAACTACAAAAGCCTTTAATGCAAATCCCGCGTGGTCGCTTGCGATAAAAAATTTCATTCTCTCTCCTATAATAGCAAGTTTATAATCGTCCGCACAGGCACAGAAATCATATTAGACAAAGGCGTGCTTAAGATAACCATTAACACCACCATACCCACCATTGGCGGCACCCTTTCAAACAATCTTGCAAAAAAATCGTTCCGAAACATCAACCCAAGATAAGCAAGCACATTTGAGCCATCTAAGGGCGGAATCGGGATTAGATTAAAGACGGCTAAAACAACATTATAAATCAATAATTGCAAGAAAAAATAAATCACAATTAAAGCAACAAAATTTGGATTGGAAAAATATTCAAAAAATCCCGCTAAGATTCCACCATTAAAGACATAAATCAAAAGAGCGGTTAGAATCGCTAAGGCAAAATTATACGCCACACCCGCAATAGAAACCGCAAAAGCCCCAAAATACCCTCCTCCATAAATCACGCGGTCCATTCGCACAGGCACAGGTTTCGCCCAACCAAACAAAAAAGGCGCATTCACAAGAAACAACAAAGCGGGTAACAAGATAGAACCCACTAAGTCTATATGCAACAGCGGATTGATTTTCAATCTCCCCGCGTCTTGTGCGGTTGTATCACCAAATTTTAGCGCAACAAAGCCGTGCATAATCTCGTGTCCGATAATCGCGACAAGCAGGGCTATAATCATTATAGGAATCTTGAAACTAAGCGGTAAATCAAGCATTATAGACTTTCCTTTGTATCTTACATTGCAGCATTTTGCGATTCTGCGGCATTGGAATTTTGCATTTGTTTTTCTAGGGATTCTATACTTCTGCCAATGCGTTCCCAACGAATCTTAAAGTCATCGTCCCAGCTAAAATACACAAACCAAGGCTTGCCAATCACATATTTATAACTCACCGCCCCCCAAAAACGCGAATCATTAGAATTGTTGCGATTATCCCCCATCATAAAGAATTCCTCCTCTTGCACTTGCGCAAAAAACGCAGTCTCGCCATTAGGCAACTGCACCCTTTCCATACCAAGCGGCTCACCTTGTTGGGATAGAATCTCTAATTGAGCAAAGGCATCAGGAAACACATCTAAGTATTGCACGCCAGAATGTGCAGCCAAATAGGGGTCATAATAAAAGGTTTTGCCTCTAAACTGCAAGGTTTGCCCTGCTTTCTCTTGATAGGCAGAATCGCTACCAAAATGCACCCAAAGCCCTTTTTGCGTATAAAGCACCTCATCGCCACCCACAGCGACATTGCGCTTAACATAATGGATTTTGGGGGAATGTGGGTAACGAAAAATGACAATATCCCCGCGTTTAGGACGCTCGCCCTCAAATAAATGTCCATTACCTCTAAAATCAGGCAAAACTTTTAATTCAATCCACGGAATTGTGGGTGTTGGGATTCCATACGCAAACTTTTTGACAAACAAATTATCGCCAATTAGCATTGTATTTAGCATACTTCCGCTTGGAATCACAAAGGCTTGCGCAACAAAAAAGATAATGCCTAGCACGATAATAATTGTCCCAACCCAGCTATTGACAAACTCATAAAGTTTGATAAAAAAATTTTTCATTTCCTTTTTCCTTTAATGGTTTGCGCGAAGTTTTGCTGATTTTAAGGTGTTTTGGAGCAAGGAAGCAATCGTCATTGGTCCCACTCCGCCGGGCACTGGTGTAATAAATTCGCACAAAGGCGCGACATTTTCAAAATCCACATCGCCCACGATTTGCCCGCTCGGTAGCTTTGAGATTCCAATATCTACGACGATTGCGCCTTGTTTTACCATTTCTTTGGTAATCAGATTTGGCTTGCCCACTGCAACACACAAAATATCCGCGTTCTTTGTGTGTGCAATCAAATCCTGTGTGTAAATATGGCAAAGAGTTATCGTCGCATTCTCGTTTAGAAATAACGCTCCTAGCGGCTTGCCAACGATATTGCTTGCACCCACAATCACGACATTTTTGCCTTGAATTTCTATCTTGTAATGTTTTAAAAGGCTCAAAACACCCATAGGTGTGGCTGGAACGAAGCCCGCAAGATTCGCAAAAATACGCCCCATATTAAAAGGGTGGAATCCATCTACATCTTTGTGTGGGGCAATCGCTTCTAGCACTGCGGTTGTATCAATATGCTTAGGCAAAGGCAGCTGCACTAAGATTCCATCAATATTAGGGTTGGCATTTAGCATTGCAATGGTTTGCAATAAAGAATCCTGTGCGATGTTTTCGGGCATTTCGTGCGTAATAGAGTAGATTCCTGTGCGCTTACACGCTTTGGCTTTCATATTTACATAGCTTTGTGAAGCAGGGTCATTCCCCACCAAAATAACAGCTAAACCGGGAGTAATTCCCTTTTGGCTTAAAACGCCCACTTCGGATTTAATTTCTATTTCAATTTGTTGTGCAAGAGCTTTTCCGTCTAAAATTTGCATTCATAATCGCCTTTAAAAAATAATTTTGTTATTATAATCAAAAAAAATTTTTAAAAGTTTAAGGCAACATTCGTGCAAAAAGTATTTAGAACTTTTTTGATTATCATTAGCGGCTTTGGATTCTTTGCAAATGCGGAAGAAAGTTTTATTACGACTTTGGAATACGGCAAAATGCTTTATACTAACCCGCGCGGAATCGGTTGCATAGAATGTCATGGACGTTTTGGTGAGGGACAACAAATCGCAAACTATATTCATAAACGCAAAGGTAAAACTCTGCAAGGTCCGCGTATCAACAATTTAAGCTTCAAAGAGTTTGAAAATGCACTGCAAAAAACCAAAAAAGTAATGCCCAAATATTATTTAACCTCCAATGAAATTGAAGCAATCTATAAATACCTAGAATCCATTGAAAAACTGCAAGAACATTAGCTTTTGTAGCGAGATTCCATTGCAAATTTGATTTGTGCGGGATTATGGATTTGCAAGTGTGGGTGAAAATGCTTCGCATTTGCACGCTTCGCTTCGCTCACAATGACGCAAAGGCAAGCTGTCCTTAGCGGCAATCTATCATCTTGTATAAAGCAGTGAAAAATCGTAAAAGAATAAAAAGATTTGTGAGATAAAACCTCCCTTAAGATACTTGCGGCACTTAAATGCTTAAAAGGCTCTGCTGTGTTCCCACCCTGAAGCATTATTTTAAGCACTCATCGCACAAGTCTCAAGAAAGGCGAATGGGATTATATTAGGTTTTTGCCAAAATTCAACTTAAGACTTGATTTTCTATCCAACAACGCAAACGGAATCTCAAAGATAGGATTCTGCTTTCAAATGCATACTTTAAAAAATTCTTTATACCATTGGATAAAATTCTTGATTCCCTCTTGTATGCTTGTGTTGGGTTTATAATCCAAATCCTTTACCAAATCCTCTACATTTGCATAAGTTGCCGGCACATCACCGGGTTGGAGTGGAAGCATATTTTTCTTTGCCACGATTCCAAGCTCTTTTTCAATGGCTTCAATGAAATCCATTAATTTTACTGGATTGTTGTTACCGATATTATAGATTTTATAAGGAGCCTTAGAGCTATGCGGGTCTGGGTTAAGTCCGCTCCAAGTAGGATTTGGAATCGCATTGTGGTCAAGCACACGCACAATACCCTCTACAATATCATCAATATAAGTAAAATCTCGCAGCATTTGCCCGTGGTTAAAGACATCTATTGGTTTGCCCTCCAAAATCGCCTTTGTAAATAAAAACAAAGCCATATCCGGTCGCCCCCAAGGACCATAAACCGTAAAGAATCGCAAGCCTGTTGTTGGCAAGCCAAAGAGATAGGAATAAGTATGCGCCATTAGCTCATTGCTTTTTTTGCTTGCTGCATAAAGGCTAATGGGGTGATCCACATTATCGCTTGTAGAAAAGGGCATTTTTTCATTCAATCCATACACGGACGAGCTAGACGCATAAGCCAAATGGGAAACCCCAAACTGCCTGCAAGCTTCCAAAATATTCACGAATCCTACGATATTGCTTTGTATATACGCATAAGGATTTACAAGAGAATAACGCACTCCCGCCTGTGCTGCAAGATTGCAAACTTTGTCAAATTGCTCACTCCTAAAGAGATTCATAAGATTCTCTCTATCTTCTAATTCCAAACGAATAAAACGATAATTGGGGTATTTGCTGCTTTGTAAGAGTTGATTTTCTACGATAGAATCCTGTGCAATTCCCGCTTTTGCTAATCTACCATATTTGATACGCACATCGTAATAATCATTAATACAATCTAGTCCGACAACCTCATCTCCGCGTTCAATAAGAGCTTTTGCCACAAAAGAGCCGATAAACCCTGCTGTGCCTGTTATTAAAACTTTCATCGCATTACTTTATAAGCTTAAAATAATGTTCTAAAAACACTTGATTTGCAGTGCCTTTAAACTCGCATCTTCCTAACTCTTGTAGGCTTAATTCTATTGCATTCACAACCCAAGAAATCTCGCTAATATCAATTAATCCCATATGATTAATCCGAAAAATCTTACCTTTTAAATTATCCTGTCCTCCTGCAATATTCACATTAAATTTATTTTTTAGAATCTTGCGCAATGTGTCGCTTTCTTCATCATAAACACAAGTTATAGAAAGTGCGGGATTTTTTGGATAGATTTTTAGCCCAATACTTTTCATTGCCTCATCACACGCCAAAGAGCGCGCTTTGGTCTGTTGATAAATTTTGTCCCAGCCTATTTCCTTTGCTTTTTGTAAAAAAGCGCAAAGTCCAATAATAATTGTTGTCGGCGCAGTCCAAGCGGTTGTATTTTTCACTTGATTTTTAAGCTCTGTTTTGAGATTAAAATAGAATCCCACATTGCGCTCTTCTATCTTTTCTATGGCGCATTGGCTTAACCCGATAATGCTAAGACCTGGTGGAAGCATAAAGGCTTTTTGAGAGCCACCAATTAACGCATCTACGCAACTCACATCTAACTTTTCTACACCCATTGCGGTAATGCTATCTACGATGACCATAATTTTGGGATTGTGATTTTTCACCGCTTTAGCAATCTCTTCATAGGAATGACGCAATCCCCCTGCACTCTCGCACGCCTGAATACAAAAAGCGTCAATCTCTGGATTTTGGTTCAAGACTTCCAAAACAGATTCCACACTAGCAGGTGTATCCCATTCGTTTTTAATCTCTACATTTGGGATTCCAAAGGCTTTTGCAATCTTGCCAAATCTTTCCCCAAACTTACCGCTATTAATGCTTAGGAGTTTCTTTTGACACAAGGAAGTAACGCAAGCTTCCATTGCTCCACTTCCAGAGCTTGCAAGCAAGAGAACTTCGGGCATTTGAATCACTTCTTTTAAAAGCATACGTGTAGTAGCAAAAATCTCTTCAAATTCTGGGGTGCGGTGGTGGATTGTAGGCTCACTCATCGCAACACGCACAAACTCTGGCACAGGAGTAGGACCGGGGGTAAAAAGTAACATTCTTTATCCTTTTTAAAAAATTGCGCAATTATAACGAAAATTTTATTATATCCATCTTTGCTAGATTGCGCTTTTTTAAGTCATTGCGTCCTTGCAAATCTTTGTAAAAGTCGTGGCAATCTATAATTTTGCAAAAAGCAATCTTTACAATGGAATCTTAAAAAATTAAGAATCACAAGGTTTAAGGCTTGAATCTCTTTGCTTGATTGGAAGGAGGTTTGAAGATGATAGAATTAGCATTGATTTTAATCTTGTTAATTTTGCTTATCCAAGCCCTAAAGAGCTAGATAAGACACCTTAAAAATTCACTTTGCAATTATAAGCCCTCTACACTAAAGAGAGACTTAAACAATTCTATTAATTCAAGCCCGAGTGTAGGGGCTTGAAATCCCCTTTAAATTCTACACTCTTATGATGACTTCGTTATCATTGAATAATCAAATCTTTTTTGTTGTTAAGATTATAAATTGCTTCGTCTCTTTGCTCTTCGCAATGACAGGTTGGCGTGCGTCATTGTGAAGCCTCGTTAGTGGCTGTGGCAATCCATAATTTTACATTGCTTTTATCATTGCGCCCTTGCGATTCCACAGCAAAGATAATTAACGAATTGCCAAATACGCTCCTAAGCTATCTTGCGTCCAAGTAGCCTGCTCTTTTTGGAACTTCTGATAACTTTCTAATACCTTTTTGAAATCTGCATTTTTAGCACTTTCCTCCTCTAGCACCACCGCAAGTGTCTTTTTGAACCCATCAATTACTTCAGGAGGAAATGTGCGCACTTTTGCGCCCTCTTTTTTGAGAGCTTCTAAAGCTTTGGCGTTATAAAAACTCCCCATTGCAGTCATTTGCATATGCGCTTCACGACTTGCAACCTCCAAAATTGCTTGAACCTCTTTAGAATAACTTTCCCATTTCTGCTTATTAAAAACAAATTCCGTAATAGAACCTGCTTCCTGCCAAGGTGTGTAATAATAAGGAGCTACTTTATGAATGTCTAGCTTTTGGTCAAAGGCAGGAGAAACCCATTCTGCAGCGTCTAAAACACCTCTTTCTAAGTTCGGCACGATTTCGCCACCGGGCGTGCTTTTCGTTGCTGCACCAAGCTTGGATAGCACTTGCCCCGCCACGCCTACCATACGAATCCTTAAGCCCTCAAAATCTTTCAAACTTTTCATTTCCTTTTTATACCAGCCCGACATTTGAATGCTAGTTGCTCCCCCAAGCATTGGATAAAGATTATATTTTGCCGCAATTTCACGCCATAGCTCCATTCCCTCGCCATAGAGATACCAAGCATTTTGCTCGCTATCAATCATACCAAAAGGAATCCCAGAGAAAAGATTGAATGCAGTATTTTTCCCCTCCCAATAATAAGGAGCAGAGTGGAATGCGTCAATCTGTCCGCTACTTGCCGCGTCAAACACCCCAAGCGCAGGCACAAGCTTGCCCGCAGGAAAAATATCTATCACAATACTACCGCCGCTTAATTCATTCACAACCTTTGCATAATGCTTTACCGTATCCGAAAGAATCGGCATTGTAATAGACCAAGTCATCGCCAAACGAATCCTTGTCGTTGCTTTTTTAGTCGGCTTTACATTTTCCTCTGCATTTGCAGTTGCATTTTCACTATTACAGCCAACCAACGCCACCGCTCCCAATGCAGAAGCGAATCCTAAACTTGTATTTTTCAAAAATTCTCGTCGTTTCATCTCTATCCTTTAAAAAATAAATTGCAAAATTTTAGCCCAATTTTCACTGCTTAGTGTTAATTGTGGAAACAAAAAAACCAATCCTAGCACTAAAACCTGTAATAAAATAAAAGGCGCAACGCCTTTGTAAATTTCGCTAATTTTGATTTGTTCTCCTACGGCAGATTTCAAAAAGAAAATAGAAAATCCAAAAGGAGGCGTAAGAAAGCTTGTTTGTAGATTAATCGCCACAAGCAATGCAAACCATAACATATCCACTTGATAATGCATTGCAATCCCCGCTAAAATAGGTAAAGCAATATAACAAATTTCAAAAAAATCAATCAAAAAACCAAGCACAAATACCACAAGCATTGCGACAAGCATAAAATAAAAGGGCGAATCCAAATATTTTGCAAAAAAATCAAGCACAACTACATCGCCGCCTAGCTCGTTAAACACAAGTGTAAAGCAGTTTGCACCAATGAGAATCATAAAAACCATTCCACAAAATACAATCGTTTCTTGACTTGCTTGCTTGATTAAAGCAAGATTCAGTTGCCCATTAAAAAAACTTAATAGCAATGCGCCCACCACTCCAATTGCCGCTGCTTGCGTTGGTTCTACGATTCCACCTAAAATACTTCCTAGCACAAGAGTAATCAAAACAATCGGTGGAATTGCCATTTTAAGCGCGTCTAATGCCAAAGAGCGCAGATTTTTAGAATCATCTGGGCTTGCAGGGGCAAGCTTAGGAGCAAAAACCACCACACCTAAGACAAGTAAGACATAAGCTGCAACAAGCATAATACTTGGCAGAATCGCGGCACTAAAGAGGTCGCGCACGCTAACATTTAAAACATCGGCTAGAATGATTAAAATAATAGAAGGCGGAATAATCTGCCCCAAAGTACCGCTTGCAGCCACCACACCAGAAATCAAACTTTTGTTATAATTTGCCTTTATCATCGTAGGCACTGCAATCACTCCCATCATCACCACCGTTGCCCCTACGATTCCTGTGCTAGCAGATAAAAGCACACCAACTAGAATCACTCCCATTGCCGCGCCCCCGCCAAATGAGCCAAAAAGCTTGGCGATAGAATTAATCAGCCGCTCTGCGATTCCACTTCGCTCCAAAATCATTCCCATTAAAATAAACAATGGAATCGCAATCAAGGTTGTATTGCTAAAGATTCCCTCCAAGCGATTAGGCAAAAAAGTTAGTACATAGGGATTCTCTCCAAAAACCATTAAATAGCTTCCGACGATTAATCCACTAGAACCAAAGGCAAAAGCAACCGGCACACCCACGATTAAAAGCGCGATTGCGATTCCAATTAAAGCCAATAATTCCATATTTAATGTTCCTGCTTTAATTTTTGCTCTTTTAAGCTATCTTTTAAAATTTGCGTTTCTTCTGTAACGAAATCCACACTCTGCGTGTAATTTCGTTGTTTTATCTTGATAAAAGACTTCAAAATTACACTCACACTTTGCAAGCTCAAAAGCACAAATCCAAGCACCACGAAAGATTTAAAAATAAAATAATAAGGAATCTTGCCATTTTGCGAGGATTCGCCCATTTTATAAGATTGAATCGTAAAGTCCAAACCATACTTTATCATCACCAAACAAAAGGGCAGAATAAAAAACAGATTCACCAAAAGAAAACCGATAACTTTTGTTTTGTCGCTATAATGCGCATAAAGCAAATCAATGCGCACGTGTTTGTCCTTTTGTAATGTCCAAGAAAATGCCAAAAGAACCATTAAAGCAAAACAATAAAGGCTAAAATCGTCTAATTTGCTATTCACATAAGAAAAATTGAGCGCAAGTGCAAGCCCAAAAATAAGCAAACATAAGACCCATAATGCGACACTAGAAACACGAGAAGCAATCAAACTTAAGCTATCTAAAACGCGTGCGATTTTTAAGATTTTTTGCATTTGGAGGGTTTCCTAAATTAAATGAAAGATTAAGAATTGAATTTATATCAAAAATATCAATAAATTTCAAGCAATAAATAAAGAATCACAAAGACAATAAAATAACAAAATCTTTAAGCTAAGATTTTAAAAAAATCCTTACAATACAGATTTTATTTTAAAAATCTAAAGGAATCCTATGTTTGAATGGATTGCAAGCCCTGAAATGTGGATTGCATTGGTAACCTTGATTGCCCTTGAAATCGTGCTTGGAATTGACAATATCATTTTTATCGCGATTCTTGTAGGACGACTACCCAAAGAACAACGACAAAAAGCTCGTATTTTGGGACTATCGCTTGCAATGATTACTCGCCTCTTGCTTCTCCTTTCACTCTTTTGGATTATGAAACTCACCGCACCTTTATTTAGTGTTTTGGGACAAGACATTTCAGGACGTGATTTGATTTTGATTCTTGGGGGACTTTTTTTGATTGGCAAATCTACTTTAGAGATTCACCACGATATAGAGGAAGCAGACGATTCCAAACCTCAAGATTCCTTGCAATCAGGCGCGAAAAAAGGCTTTATTAGCGTGCTTGTTCAAATTGCAATATTGGACATTGTTTTTTCGCTAGATTCTGTGATTACCGCAGTGGGAATGGTCAGCAACATTGAAATTATGATGCTCGCAGTGATTGTAGCAGTGGGCGTAATGATGATTGCAAGCAAGGGAATCTCCGAGTTCGTAGAAAACAATCCGACGATTAAAATTTTAGCTCTTGCCTTTTTGATTTTAGTCGGCGTTACGCTCGTCGCAGAAGGCTTGGATTTCCATATTTCTAAGGCTTATATTTATTTTGCAATGGCATTCTCTCTTGGTGTGGAATCTATTAATATTTACATCAAGAAAAAACGACTTGCGCAAAAAAATCAACATTAAAGGAATCCTATGCCTTATGTGAATATCAAAATCACGCGCGAAAATGGCACACCCACAAAGGAGCAAAAACAACGCATTATACAAGGCGTTACAGAGATTCTAAGCGAAGTTTTGGGCAGAGATTCCGCTTCGCTTGTTGTCGTGATTGATGAGATTGACTGCGATAACTATGGAATCGGGGGCATTACGATTACACAAAAACGCAAAGCACAAAGCTTTAAATACACCAAACAAGGTAAAACTAAATGAAAACGCTGACAATCATTGATACTTTCGGATTCCTTTTTCGTAGTTATTTTGCCCTGCCCCCACTCAAAAACCACGATGGATTCCCCACAGGATTGCTGACGGGATTTGCAAAACTTATTTTGCAACTTTACAAAGATTATCCGCAAGATTATTTAGTTTTCGCGCTGGATTCCAAAGAGGAAAATTTCCGTAAAAGCATTGACCCGCTCTATAAGGCGAATCGCCCGGAAGCTCCGCAAGATTTGCAACTACAACTCAAAGTCGCAATTGAATGGGTAGAACAAATGGGATTTAGAAACATTTCCATTGCAGGTTATGAAGCAGACGATGTGATTGCTTCTATCAACAAACAAGCCAATCGTCTCAATGTCCAAGTGCGCATTATCAGCCACGACAAAGACCTTTACCAACTCATTGATGAGAATACCTTTCTCTTTGACCCCAAGAAAAAAAAGGAAATTCACGCTGCAGATTGCATAGAAAAATATGGAGTAACCCCAGCGCAATTTATAGATTTTCAAAGTCTTGTGGGGGATAGTTCGGACAATATTCCTGGCGTCAAAGGAATCGGAGCAAAAGGCGCGGCAGGATTATTGCACAATTTCCACAGCCTTAATGGAATCTATGAAAATATCCATAAAATTGCCTCTAAGCGCACACAAGAATTATTAAAAATCCACAAGGAGGACGCTTATCGCTCTTTGGAGCTTGTGCGCTTGCGTGAGGATTTGCTAGAAGATTTCAATCTCCAAGACTGCCAAATGCCACAACAAAATCCCTTGTTAAAAATCACAGAATCACTGAAAGCCTATGAAATTAATAGCGTGCTAAAAAAGATTTTATCCAAAGATTCTACTAAAAAATCTTTGCATCTATTTGAAAACGCAACCAAAATCAGAGAATCGCAAGGTTTTATCCCACAAACTCCAGCTCCAACCCCTTTCTACTTTCAAGCACATTTGTTAAATACGGATACACAATTGCGAGATTTTCTCCCCCAAATCACACGCGATTCTATCGTGTCTTTTGATACAGAAACAACAAATTTAGATGTTTTTAATGCCAAAATCGTAGGTTTTTCTTTCAGTCTTGATGGCACAAATGCCTATTATGTGCCTTTGGCACACAATTATCTAGGCGTAGAGGAGCAAGTAAGTCAAGAAGTTGCGCTAGAGTTTATCCAAGCACTTTTTAATGCCAAAGCCATTATCGGACACAATCTCAAATACGACTTAGAAATCTTACGCACAAACTTCGGCTTTTCACCCCAAAATCCTTACAATATCAAGGATAGTATGCTTGCCGCGTGGCTTTATCAAAGTGATTTGCCTTGTAATTTGGATTCTTTGATGTTGCGGTATTTTAAGCACGAGATGATTCATTATAAAGATGTGGTCAAAAAGGGAGAAAACTTTTCGCAAATCTCCATAGAATATGCTTGCCAATATGCTAGCGAGGACGCAGCCGCTTGTTATCAGCTCTACCAAAAACTTGCACATTTACTCCCACCTAATCTACTTGAAGTCGCAGAATCTACGGAATTTCCGCTGATTACTTGCCTTGTCAATATGGAGTTAAGCGGAACGAAAATTGACATTGAATATTTTAAAGAGTTAAAATCCGAAATGTCTGCTAAACTCTTGAATCTATCAGAGGAAATCTTTACGCTCGCACAAAAAAACTTTAATCTAAACTCACCACAGCAACTTTCTATCGTCTTGTTTGAGGATTTGAAACTCCAAAGTGGCAAAAAAACAAAATCCGGCTTAAGCACCTCCCAAATGGTGTTAAACTCTCTTTATGATGCGCACCCTATCGTGCCAAAGATTTTAGAATATCGTGAGCTTTTCAAGCTTTTTAGCACTTATATAGAGCCTCTCATAGAACACGCCAAACTCAACGAATCGCATAAAATCTATACTTCTTTTATGCAAACAGGCACGAGCACTGGACGCTTAAGCTCCAAAAATCCGAATCTCCAAAATATTCCTGTCAAAACCGCACAAGGCAGACGCATACGACAAGGCTTCATCGCACAAGAAAACCACCTGCTCCTAAGCCTTGATTATTCGCAAATTGAATTGCGACTTTTAGCGCATTTCTCGCAGGATAAGGCGATGATTGAAGCATTTTGCCATAATGCAGACATTCATCTTGAAACTGCCAAAAAAATTTTTGGTGAGGCAAAGGCGCAAGAAAAACGCGCGGTGGCAAAAAGCATTAACTTCGGGCTTATCTATGGTATGGGACCTAAAAAACTCTCCGAAACATTAAAAATCAGCTATCAAGAGGCAAAAACTTATATTCAAAATTATTTTGAATCTTTCCCCACTGTGAAAGATTTTTTAAAGGCTCAAGAGGATTTTATCTTAGAAAATGGCTATTCGCTTACACTGCTAGGGCGTATGCGCAAGTTTGACTTTCGCGGAATCCAAGAATACCAAAAAGCAGCATTTTTGCGCGAGGGTATTAATGCAATCTTTCAAGGAAGTGCCGCAGACATTATCAAAATGGCGATGAACGCTATCACGCAGACAAATTTAGAATCCAAATTGCTTTTGCAAGTGCATGATGAATTAATCTTTGAATCCCCGATTGCTTGTGCGGAATCCGAAGCGAAAAAAATCGCTTCCATTATGGAAAACATCACAACACTTGAAATTCCCCTCAAATGCTCTATTAGTATGGCAAAACATTGGGGCGACTTAAAATAGCTCCTCGTTGTGTCCTTACAAATACTTTTCTTTCGTTCTTGCGAGAAAACCTTTAGCTTTTCGTGGCAATCTATAACTTTGCAAAAAGCAATCTTTGCAATGGAATCTTAAAAAATTAATGACGAGATTCTAAGTTATAGATTGCTTCATAACGACAAAAATTAAGAATCACAAACAAATATGCTATAATCGCAAGGTTTAAGGCTTAAAATCTCTTTGCTTGATTGAAAGGAGGTTTGAAGTGGAAGTAGTTTTAACTTTAACTCTACTAATAATCCTTATTCAGACTATAAAGTCCAAATAAGATTCTTTTAAACTTACTTTATAATTATAAGCCCTCTACACTAAAGAGAGCCTTAAACAATTCTTATTTATTCAAGCCCAAGTGTAGGGGCTTGAAACCTATCCTTAAATCCTACCCGTCTTTACGATAGCTTTCCCCTCTGTCATTGCGAGAAAACCTTTAGCTTTTCGTGGCAATCTATAACTTTGCAAAAAGTAATCTTTGCAATGGAATCTTAAAAGCGAGATTCGGCATTATGGATTGCTTCGCGGACGCTCGCAATGACGAGGTGGGAAGCCTAGCAAGGACAAGAAAAATACGCAAGGGCGCACTGCCCCACATAATCCACAAAGAACCAGAAAAACCCACAAAAAAGCCACACAAAGCCCCCACACCACTACAAACTACCCACATA
>NZ_JAIEFA010000050.1 GCF_029067145.1 Helicobacter sp.
CCCCCCCCCCCCCCCCCCCCCCCCCCCCCCCCCCCCCCCCCCCCCCCCCCCCCCCCCCCCCCCCCCCCCCCCCCAGATCAAGATTTTTTGCTTTATTATAAGCAGGAAAATGCTATTGATTTTGGCAGATTGTGCAAGATTATATGCAAGGAAATTTACAAGGCAAAAGCTTGCCAAATGAATGCTTGGCGCGTTCTGTTATTTTGATTGACATCAGGGGGAGTAAATATATTATAAAAGCCGATAAAGAATGGGATAAGAGAACTGAAAAGAGAATCTTACGCTGGATTCTTGGTGGCTTTTATTCTCGGCTTTTTTATCGTTTGGAAAATGCCCAAAAACTCGGCTGTGATTTGACAAATGAGATTTGTTTTGTTGCAGAAAGAATCCGCAAGTTTTGGTGGGCAAGAGAAGTATTGGAATCTTATATGATTTACAAATACATAGAAGGGACGCCTCTAAGTAGCTTTTCTAACCTTACTCCTTACCTCAAAGCAATGCAAAGCCTCATTGCTAAACTTCATTCTTATGGTTTGGCTTCGAATGATATTCGGAGTGAAAATTTTATCCTTAATTCTAGCGGGCAACTCAAAATCATAGACTTGTCTGATGTCGGATTTTTGCCTATTTGTCAAGCAAATGATTGGTTGGCTCTTAAACGATTCTATGGCATTGAGGCGACAAATAAAACATTCTTTTATTATTTGATAATGTGGAGAAATCTTTTTCGTGGTATTTTGCGAAAATTGCGGGGTAAAAACAACTAAGAGATTCCGCTACATTGCTTTATCGTAAAAAATTTATTCTCTATTTAGTATAATAGATTACAAACTATTTCAAAAATAAGCGAAAATGAAATTGCGAAAATTCTTGTATTTATACCTTGCCTTGTGGCTTGCTTTTCCCTGTATAGTAATTATTATATGGATAAAAGGCTACAATCTGTTGATTGGAACTTACGGGACAATATTTCTCATACAAGGCATATTAAACTGCATTGCGGCGGTTTGTGGAGTAACGCTTGCGTTTTTGCATTATCAAGAAACCAAAAGAGCACTGAAAAATAAAGTTATATTCGCGGTGATTGCCGCTGGTGTTGCCTTTTTATTGTTATGTGGGAGTTTCCTTTGTATCTTTCTTGATAGCACAGAGGAATACCATAGCTTCACTTCGCCAGATGGAATACATACCATTGTTGTTATGGAAAGAGCTTTCTTGATTTCTGGGCGAGTTGTTTTATATGAGTGGGTCAATCCATTTTTGATTTATCCAAAAGAACGCATTATCACCGATGATGGATACAGACCTATCTGTGCAGGGAAATATTCTCTTGTTTGGCAAGGGAATCTAGTAACACTATCTGTTGCCGATGGAGCCGGAGGGAACGAGACAATCTCGGTTGCATTGGATAAACGCCGATAAATCTAATAATATCCATCTAAATAAGAATAAAGGAGGTAAGAATCGTGGGGTTAGCTTATTTTTTTCTATTCCTTACGATATTGGGGCGGCTGGGATAGCAGTTGTTTTATTGAAAGTAGCGTGGAGAATTTGGGAAAAAGCGCGATTTAAATTTTTGGCAATTATCCCTTTGCTTTTGGGTGGTTACTGCGCTTTTGTAGTATTTTATTTGCTTGCAATGATTTGGAGAGAGGGATTTTATTCATTCTAAGGAGCTAATTGAATCGACGAGTTAAAAGTTGTGGGAGAAGAAAGCCTTAAGATTCTACTACGAGATTCTTAATGATGGATTTGCGGTTCAAATGCGTGAGAGCCCTCACCCAGCTCGCACAACTGCTTTGCAAGTCGTGCGCTAAAAAATTAATTTCCCGCAAGAACAAAAAGCCAACCACCGCGCCATTGCGAAAGCAAAGCCTGAAGCAATCCATAATATAGAATCTCGCAAGAACGCAAGGGCAGAAGCCCGCTTGCAATTTTTGTATTGGCTAGTTGCTTGTGCGGTAGCGGAATTGTCCTTTTTTGAGTACCATATCCATTCCGCCTATGCTATAAAGCCATTTGTTTTCAATCGTGTTTTTCATAAATGCTGCCATTTCACCTTTGACATTTTTGTGATAAACAATTCCTACGCCATCAGTATGTCCGATAGAACAAACCGTTCCACGATGATTGAATTTAAAAGAAAGCGCAAAAGGCTTGTTTTCTAGTCTCGCGCAGAGGAGTTCTGCGAGATAATCTCCCATTTGTGCAGAAAGTTGTGCAGTAGGTGCGTGGATAGCGTCTTTATCAGTGGCGATAGCGCAATCTCCTACGACATAAATATTTGGAAACTCCTCGCATTGTAATTGAGGATTGACTTTAATGCGTCCTTTTTTGTTTGGAATCTCGGATTTTTCTACGATGTCGCTTCCTTTGACGCCCGCACTCCAAATAATCGTATTGCCATAGACTTCTTGCTTTTGCCCCTCTTTTTCTACGATGACTTTACCCTCTTTGATTTCTTTAATTGTTGCGCTAGAGAGCAGTTCTACCCCAAGTGCTTTGAGTTTGGATTCTGCGGTTTGGACGAGATTTTCATTAAAAACAGGCAAGATATGAGGCGAACGCCCGATACAGGTAACTTTCGGAATCTTTCTATCAATGCCACAGATGAGGCAAAGCTCCTCTAGTTGCGTAGCGAGTTCTGCGGCAAATTCAATCCCTGTAAAGCCTGTGCCACATACAATAACTTGCAAATCTTTTGGGTTTTTGGTATGCACAAACTCTTTGAATTTGTTTTCAATGTTTTTTGTTAATTTTAATGCGGCGTTGAGTGAGGAGAGTTTGTAGGCATACTTATCTACTCCAGCGATTCCAAAATTATCGGGCTTGAAGCCAAGTCCGATGACTAAAATATCATAAGGATATTCTCCGCCATTGCCGATGACTTTATTTTCTTTTGGGCAAAGATTAGTGATTTTGTCTTTGATAAATTCCACTTTTTGTGGGTCTAAAATCTTGCGATAATAAATTCTTGCTTTTCGCGCACTTAATGTTCCAATTGCTACTTTATGTAACAAAGTTGTTTGGTAGTGATAGTCGTGTTTGCTAATCAAAGTGATTTTTGCACTCCCTTGATATTTTCTTTGAAGCCCTAAAGCGACTTTTAAACCACCATAACCCCCGCCAATAATTAAAATCCTTTTCGTTTCTTGTCCCATTTTGCGCTCCCTTATATAGACTTAAAAGGTTTATCTTAAAATATTAATGTTAATAGAATCCTAAAAGGTTAAAAATTATTTGATTTTTTAAGAAAAATATGAAGTTTTTGAGTCTTTATCGGTTTGACTGAATAATATTGAAAACAAAAGATAGAAATAGTCAAACTTTTAGCTATAATTAACCGCTTAATTTTATTGTAAAAAGGAAGAAAGAGTTGCAGAATTTCAAACGATATTCTTTAGTTGTTGTTATTATCTTAATGCTGTATTTTTTGGTTGTATTTCCAGAAATCGCACAAATTCTTGCCGGAGTTGCAATTTTGCTGATTGGTATGATGAACCTAAGCACAGGATTCAAGTCTTTTAGTGGAGGGCTCTTAGAAAAGATTTTGACCAAATCCACAGACACGCGCTTAAAAAGTATCGTATTTGGTGTGGTTACGACGATGCTTATGCAATCCTCCACCCTTGTTTCTGTGATTTCTATCTCTTTCCTCTCTGCAAGCTTGATTACGCTTGCGCAAGGAATCGGGATTATTTTTGGGGCAAATTTAGGTAATAGTGCGGGTTCTTGGCTGATTGTTGGATTAACAAGTATTAATATTTCTATTTTAGCGATTCCACTTATTGTGTGTGGAACGGTGCTAAACTTCCAAAAAGACAAAGTTTTTAAAGGAATCGGGCTCATCTTTGTAGGGCTTGGATTTTTCTTTTTAGGAGTAGATTATATTAAAGGCGGTTTTGAATCCTATAAGGAGATTATGGACCTTTCGCGTTTCAACTTTGATGGATTTAAAGGTGTCGTGATTTTTGTTGGGCTTGGTGCTTTGATGACAGGAATTGTGCAGAGTAGCCACGCAACTTTGGCGATTATTATTTCTGCATTAGTGAGTGGGCAGATTGGATTTGAAAACGCGCTAGCTGCTACTCTTGGGACAAGTGTTGGAGGTGTTGTAACAGCAGTGGTTGCAAGTTTGAGTGCAAATATCGAAGGAAAAAAGCTTGCGATTGCGAATTGTATTTTTAACTTCACGATTGCGATTATTGTCGTTGCGTTTTTCCCTTATTTTGTAAATTTGGTAAATATTGTAGCAGGTTTCTTGGGGCTTTCAGAGGACAATATCGCCCTTAAAACTGCACTTTTTCATACATTGTTTAACCTTGTGGGCGTGATTTTTATTTCTTTGTTTATCCGACAAATTGTGTATTTCTTGGATAAAACGATTAAAGCCCCACGCGATAGAGAAATGGACGCTCCTTTGTATTTGGACGAAAACCTCATAGAATACCCTGATACCGCCATTGACGCCTTGCAAAAAGAATCTATGCACCTATACAATAATGCTTATGCAATGATTGCGCACACGATTGGCTTCAACCGCAGCGATATTCGTGGCAAAGAAAGTTTTGATACGATTGTGAAAACAAAAAAATGGTTTAGCGGAAATGTGGATTTGGATTACCTCTATAAAAGAAAAATCAAAGTTTTGTTTGATGCGATTATGGAGTTTTCTACTAAAGCGCAAAGATATGTAGAAGATGAAGACAAAAACCGACGCATTTATTCCTTTAAGCTCGCGACACGCAATATTGCAGAAGCCACTAAAAACTTAAAGCTTATTCAAGCAAATATGAAAGTTTATTCTGTTTCGGCTAATCCTTATCTTGCGGGACAATACAACGCAATGCGTAAGGATTTGGGAGAACTTTTGCGTAGTATTGAGGAATTGAAGTTAATGAAAGATGAGAGTGCTTATGTGATTTTGAAGCAAATTAGGGCGGCAAAAGATATGCCAAAAGAATTTGACCAAAATATTATGAAAGATGTAGAGAATCTCATCGCAGAAGAGAAAATCAGCGCAACGAATGCGACTTCAATCCTTAATGATAGTTCCTTTGTCGCAGATATTGCAACAGGTTTAATGGAAGCAGTGGAAGTCATCTTTACCAAAGAAGAATGGTTAGAAACTGCTGAAGAGTCAGAAGCAGAACAAAACTAGGGAATCTCGCCTATTCTCTAGTTTTTGGCAATAAAATACTTAGGGTAATTCCTGCCAACAAAATAAATGCAATGGCATATAAACTCACAAGGGGAGGAATCTCAAACCCTATGCCAAACATATGATATAAGGCGTTACATAGGATTTTACCTGCAATGAAAAAGAGCAGGACAATCACGGCTTTTTCTAAATAGATTAAGTGTTGCTTCAATGCTTCAAGCACAAAATACAATGCCCTCAAGCCAAGTATAGCAAAAATCATTGCAGAATAAATAATCAATGGCTCTTGTGAGACTGCAATTACGGCTGGAACACTATCAAAGGCAAACATTATATCGCTGAATTCTATGACACACAAGCACAAGAAAAGAGGCGTTGCGATGATGAATCCTTTGTCTGAAAACTTGATATTTGGATTCTCTTGCAGCTTAAGCGCAAGTGTTTTTCTGCTAATAAAAAATGAATGTCCAACAATTTTTGGAAAAACTGAACAATATTTATACACAAGTTTATAGGCTAAATGGCTAGAGTAATCCTCTATTTCTTCATTATTATCACCCTTTCTAAGCATTACAAATGCAGTCCAAAGGATAATTACACCAAAGACAAGCTGCACCCACGAAGCGAGTAAAAACAAGCTACTTCCGATTGCAACAAAGATGAGGCGAAAGATGATTGCACCAATGATTCCAAAATACAATACTCTGTGTCTATATTCTTGGGGAATCTTGAACCAAGAAAAGATAGCCATAATGACAAAAAGATTATCCACAGACAAGGATTTTTCTAAGATATAGCCTGCGAAAAATAAAGAAGCCATTTCTTCGCCGTGTTCATAATACACAAATAAACCAAAGAGAATAGAGATAAAAATCCAAAAAATAGACCAAATACCAGCAGATTTCAAACTCATAGTTTTGTCTTTGTGTCCTAGAAAATCAATGCAAAGTGAAATGATGACGAAGATTGTAAAGACAGCAATCGTATGTATGGGGAATCCTAAATGACTCATTGAATCTCCTAAGAGAAATTTTTATCATAAAACTGCTATGATATTTTAAGTTACAAAAATAAATATTTGGTAAATGTGTTTGCAAGGACAATCTAGTTTTTAAGTGTAGCTTTATTATGACGCTTTTATAATTTTATACTTTAACTTTTTAGGATATTTATGCGGATTTTGTTTTGTTATTTGATTTTTTGTGCTCAATTGTGGAGCAATGATGTTGGAAATACTTTAAAATCTTTAAGTTTAACTCCAAAAGCACAAGAAAGTTTAAAAAGTGCAATGGCGGAATTTTATGCCGAGAAACACGCCTATCAGAAAAATAATTCTCGCATTCGGAATCGCTTACTGCTAGATTTAAAAAGTGGTGTGGAAGTGGATTTGAAGCAATACGAGGAATCTTTTAAAGAAGTGGGGGAGGAATACATTAAAGCAAGAATTGCTTTTTATATTTCTGTTGCAGAGATTTTGGATACAGAGACTATGGATAAGTTTTTGGAAAAGATTTGGGAGTGGTAAATGTATAGGATTTTAATCGTAGAAGATGATTTGGAAATGCAGAAACTCTTGGTGGATTATTTGCGTCAAAGTGGTATGGAAGTCGTGGCGACAGATAGTCCCAATACCGCGTTAGAATGGATAAAAAGTAAAGGCGGATTCCATCTTGCAGTGTTGGATATTATGCTACCTGAAATGGACGGCTTGGAGTTGTGTCAAAAAATGCGAAAAATTAGTGATATTCCTATTATTATGTCCTCTGCGCGAGCAGATATTAGCAGCAAGATTTTAGGGTTTGAGCGAGGAGCAGATGATTATTTGGCAAAATCTTATGAACCCATTGAGCTTGTTGCGCGTATCAATGCACTATTGAAACGTTGTTCTCAAAACAAAAGCATAAAATATGGGGATTTAGAAATAGATGTGGATAGACACAAGGTAAATGTTGCAGGTTACAATGTGGAGCTTACACCTGCGGAATTTGAGATTTTAAACTTACTAATTGCACATAGAGGCAAGCCTTATTCACGAGAGTCTTTAGCGCAAGCGATTTCTAGTATTGCTCCAGATTCCTCTTTACGAAGCATTGATACACATATTAGGAATCTGCGCGTAAAGCTAGGAGATAATGCAAAAACACCTAAATATATTCAATCCATTTGGGGAATTGGTTATAAATTTTGTGATTAAGTTCTAAATCAATGGAGTGAGAGGATTAAATGAGAGGTAAATTAAGGATTCCGAATCTTATTCCCCCGCTTTTTGTTCAAATTTATTTTTTATTTTTTGTTTCTCTTTGCACCACAGGCGCAATTGTGTATTTCATAAATATGAATGGTTTAAAAATTAATGAGGAAGCGATTCTTTCTCAAACAACTTTTTTAGCGCAACAATCGTTAATAGAATTTATTGGCGGCAATACTGCGTACTTGCGAGAGATTGTGCAAAATAATGATTACAAAATCGTGCGTCAGATTCCAGAGAATGCAGTCGTATTATTAGAAAGCCAAGATTCTTTTGCCAAGATTAAAATTTTTAAACTCCAAAGCCATTATGGTTTTCATTTGGAATATTTGGGAATGACTTTTGTTGCTTTGAAAGACTATAAAAACACATTGTCTGCGGATAGTGGCTTGAATATTTGGATTCTTTTAGACTTTTTGATGCAGCTTCTTACTTTTACTATTATTTTAGCATTACTCCACCCGTTAAAAATCTTGCAAAGTGCATTGCAAGATTTTACTAAGGGAAATTATAAGATTAAGGTTCCTGTGCCAAAAGAGCCACAGCAAGCGGAATTGGCTTGGAGTTTTAATGCAATGAGTGAGAAAATTTCCAAATTAATGATTGCACGAGAATTTGTGCTAAGGAATATCGGACACGAGCTAAAAACGCCAATCTCTAAAGCAAAACTTGCTTTGGAAATGATGCCAGAAAATCCTCAAAAAGAGCTTGTAACAAGGTGTATAAGCAATTTGGATAATTTAACCAGTCAGATTCTAACCTTTGAAAAAATCCAAGAGGGTGGAGATTTGTTTGTGTGGAGTTCATTTGATGCAGAAACATTGATTTTAGAGACTTTGACACATTTGTTTGTAGAGGAAGAGGAATTAGAGATTGAAATTAAAGAAAATTTTAAAATCTATGGGGATTTGCAGTTTTTGTCCATTGCATTAAAAAATTTGATTGAAAATGCAAAAAAATATAAAAGCGGTGGGAAAATTATTGTCCAAGTAGGATTAGAAAAAAGGCTTGATGAGGGCACGACTTGGGGCTTGCCCTTAGGAATAGATGAATTTTTTGCGGTAAATGTTTGTAATGTTGGTGTGCCATTGAAGCAGCCAATTTCTTATTACTTTGAACCTTTTTCACGCGAGGATTCGCATACGCTAATTCAGGGTTATGGGCTAGGTTTAGGGATTTTAAAGGGTATTTTGGAGTTGCACCATTTGGGATTTGGGTATGTCTATGAAATCATAGAAGCACAAGAAAAAGAAAAAACCAAAATAGGAAAACATCATTTTAAAGTGATGTTTCCAAAAGGAGTAAAGTCGTGGAAATAATAGGAATTGATTTGGGTAGCAATTCTTTGCGTGGAGTAAGAATGCAAGTTAGCAAGAAAGAATCGCAAAAGGATTTTATAATCCTCAATGAATATGATACGACGGTGCGCACAGCGGAGGGGCTAGAGGATAGCGGAGAAATTTGTGAAGCAGCAAAAGAAAGAATCATTCAAGGTTTGCTTGAAATGAAACGCGCCTTAGCAATCACTCCGCAGCAAAAAGTCGTTGCGCTGACAACGCAAGCAATGCGCAAAGCGCGCAATCGTGAGAAAATTTTGCAAGAGATTTGGGAGCGCACGCAGATTCAATTTCGCGTGATTTCAGGAGAGCAAGAAGCGCAAATTACTTCCCTTGCTCCAAAAATTGCTGTGCAAAGAATCGCAAGGGAGAATCCAAAATACAGGCAAGATTGTTTTTTGCTTGTAGATATGGGAGGAGCGAGTAGTGAGTTTGTTCTTTGCGGAGAGAATGAGAATCTAGCAAGAAGTTTTGAGATTGGAATCGTGAGTGCAAAGGAGCATTATAAAAGTGTGGAAAATTTGTTGGCGCACAAAGAGGAGTTTTTGCAGCCGATTCTTTCCTTTATGCAAGAATGCGTGCAAAAGGGGAGAAAAGCGCGTTTTATGATGGCAAATAGTGGCACGCCCACAATGGTATGTGCTTTTAAGTTAGGGCTTATAGAATACAATGCAAGAGCGATTTTTGGCACAGAATTGACAAGAGAGGATTTTTCTATGGAATTGGCGAAATTCTTGGCACTTTCTCAAGAATCACAAGTCGGTCTTGTCGGAATGTATAAAGCCGATGTTGTACCTTTTGGAATCGCTTTATTTACTTGCTTTATGGAGGCTTTGGGATTCCAAGAATGTTTGGTGGTTGATGAGGGTCTGCGTGAAGGTGCTGTGATAGCACATACACTTGGGCTTTTAGATTGAAAAATGATAAACCCAAAATCCTTTAGGATTCTTTATCTAGTCCATTGAGCACAGGAACAAAAATACAATGCTCTAATTCTTGCTTTTCGCTTAAGATTCCATTGCGTTTAACAAAGCGCGTGATGACTTGTGCGTTATTTATTTCTAATGGTGCAACGAGGATTCCACCTTCGCTTAATTGTGCAATAAGACTTTGAGGAATCTCTCTAATAGAAGCAGAAAGTAGAATCCTATCATAAGGTGCGTAGGCACTCCAGCCATTTTGTCCATCGTCTAGCTTGGTATTGATATTTGCAATATCGCACAATTTAATCCGCGCCCTTGCTTCTAAAAGCAATTTTTCAATCCTTTCAATGCTGAAAACGCGGCGAATAAGCCTGCTTAAAATAGCGGCTTGATAGCCGCTTCCACAGCCAATTTCTAGTACAGAATCCGCGCCCTCGCATTGTAAATATTCTGTCATTTTTGCAACCGTGAGCGGAGAACTAATCCACTGACTCGCTCCCATAGGAAGCGCGTCAAGTGTGTAAGCAAGGTGTGCAAAACCATTGGGAACGAAAATTTCACGATTAATGCTTAAAAATGCTTTTTCAACCGATGGGCTAATGCGGAATCTCTTAGAGATTTCTAGCACCATATTTGCGGTTTTTAAGGATTGCATGGAGTTTTACTAAGCCCAATATCAATAAATTTGCGTGCTTGCGTGATTTCGTTAAAATTCGCGCGCAAAGAAATCACTTCTTGTTCATCGTCTTTGGTCGCATAGCCAAAAGGAGAAATAATCGCGCTTCCTTTAGCACAAGTGTCATTTGCGCCACTGCTTGCGATTACGAAGCTTTGTGTCGTGATTGCCAATGCTTTGGAAAGCGTTTCAAAATTGTCTTTGCGCTCTTTGCCCCATTGTGCAGGGACAAAAATCAAATCACAACCTTTCACCCTCTCCCAAAGCTCAATAAAGCGCAATTCAAAGCAGTTGATTGCACCACATAGAATCCCATCAATCTCAAAGGGCGCAATTTCCTCTATATCCCCGCTTTGGAAATGCAAATGCTCGTTGCCTAAAGGAAAAAGCTTGTGTTTGCTTTGTTTGTGGAGCAATTCGCCTTTGTAAAAGACTTTTAAGTTATTATAAAATCCATTGCGATATTTTTCAATCATTGTAATCACGATTGCCCTGTCGCTACAAAGGCGCAAGAGCGATTCTGTCGCGACTTTTGCAAACTCGGCTGCCTCGTCCATTCTCTGATAGCAGAAGTTTGTCAAGCAAACCTCTGGTGCTAAAATAATAGAATCGCTTTCGCAGTTTAAAATAAGATTCTTTAAATGCGTCAAATTGTCTTCAAAGTTTTGCTTTGTTTTAAGTTGTAAAGTGTAAAGTGGCTTAGAAATCATCAAAATTTATACTCCCTTTTGCGTAATTTGTTACATTTCCTTCAAAGAAATTTGTTTTTTGTTCATTGAATGAACTAAAAGAATCCACCCATTTAATAGGGTGTTTGGCGTTATAGAGTGGAGGCAAACCCACGCGTTTTAATCTATCATCGGCAAGATAGCGAATATATTCGTGGATAATCTCACTTGTAAGCCCTAGAATTTGTCCTTGTGTGATATAATCTCCCCAAGCAGATTCTACTTTCACCGCCTCTCTAAACATTTCAATCACTTCTTCAATCAAGTCTTTAGTAAAAAGTTGCGGCATTTCTTTTCGTAGCGAGTTAATCATATTTTGGAATAACAATAAATGCGTTACTTCATCGCGTTGGATAAAGCGAATCATTTGCGCACTTCCTAACATCTTTCCACCTCTTGCAAGTGTGTAGAAAAAGGTAAAACCACTATAAAAATAGATTCCCTCTAAAATTTGATTGGCAAACATTGCTTTAAGAAGTGTTGGCTCAAGTGGATTGAGTGCTAATTCTTCATACACATTGGCAATATAATCATTTTTTGCTTTTAATTTCGCATCACTGCGCCACATTTCATAGATTTCATCGGTATTTGCTGAAATAGATTCTACCATTACAGCATAACTTTGTGAATGCAAGGCTTCTTCAAAGGCTTGACGCACCAAGATAAGATTGATTTCTGGGCTTGTAATATAGGGATTAACATTGTCAATGAGGTTATTTGTCTGCAAAGAATCCATAAAAATAAGTTGTGCTAAGGCTCTATCATAACCGATTTTTTCTTCTGGAGTTAAGCCATCAGCATAATCGCGTTTATCTTGCGTCATATTGACTTCTTCGGGAAACCAAGAATTTGCAAGCATTACTTTCCAAAGATTATAAGCCCATTGGTATTTGATTTTATTTAGCTCAAAAATACTAGTGGGATTGCCCCCAAAAATTTTGCGTTCATTAACGCTTTCTTGGGAGTTTGGATTATAGATTTTTTTGCGGTTTATCATAAAACTACCTTAAGAAAACATAAAATATTAAGTATAAAATAAAAGTAGAAATTATAAAATTTTAAAGCTTTAAAACTTATCAATTATATATAAAGA
>NZ_JAIEFA010000051.1 GCF_029067145.1 Helicobacter sp.
ACGTAAGGAGGCGTCGGCAGCGTCAGATGTGTATATTTTATTTTAATTTTCCATTGTCCCACCGATTCCTACACCAATCACCATAGGAGGACAGGCGTTCGGTCCTGCAAGCTTTACTGCTTCAAGAAAGACTTTTTTCACGCCCTCAATGCCATCAGCGGGAACAAGCATTTTTAATATACTCTTATTCTCACTCCCAAAGCCTTTAGGGCAGACTTTAAGGTGAAGTTTATCACCCTTGATGATTCGCGTATGAATCACCGCAGGAGAATTGTTTGTCGTATTTTTGCGCTCATAGAGTGGCTCTTCTACGACGGATTTACGCAAATAACCCTCTGTGTAACCTTTTTTGATTCCCTCATTAATCGCGTCCTCAAGGTAACCGCCTGTGATATGCACCTCTTGTCCGATTTCTACAAATACTACCGTCATACCTGTATCTTGGCAAATGGGCATCATATTTGTTTCTGCGATTTTGCCATTCTCAATCAATGTATCTAAGATATTTTGTCCCAAAGCCGATTGTTCAGTTTTTTTCGCACCTGCAAACGCTGTCTTGATGTCTGGTGTCTGAATACAGCACGCGTCAATCGCAAGTTTTGCAACAGCGGCTTTAATGTCTTCATATTGCACTTCTCTCATCATTTCCTCCTTGTTAATTTAAACGCTAGTGATTTTACTGCACCAAATGTAAAAAATGCTTTAAATAGTTAGAATTTAGAATCCCCGCTTTGTTTATGGGTTGATTTGCTATAATGAAATCGTCTTTGCGATTCGTAGTAAATTTAAAAGTGTTAGCGAGATTCCATAGCACAGAATCTCGCTAAAATTGCTACTAAAACTAGCCTAAATATCCCGCAAACATTGCGAAAATATAACCAAACACGCAAGAGCTAAATACCCCAATAAGTCCAGGCAAAATAAAGCTATGATTGATGACAAACTTACCAATATGAGTTGTGCCCGAGCGGTCAAACTGAATCGTAGCCAAGTCGCTTGGATAAGTTGGCAAAATATAATATCCATAGCACGCAGGAGCAAAAGCCACGATGATTGCAGGATGCACTCCGATTCCTAATGCCAAAGGCACAAATGCGGCAATCGCTGCGGCTTGTGAATTAACAAATTTTGAAATAAGCAAAAGCATAATTGCATAAGTCCAAGGATAATCTTGCACCACGCTTCCTAGAGCGGTTTTCATCATCGGAGTATGCACTGCAAACATTGTATCTGCCATCCAAGAGATTCCAAACACTGCAACAAGCGCAATCATACCGGAGCGGAAAATTTCATTTTTGCCAATTTTGCCTGCATCTACTTTGGTAAAAATAAGCAAAGCAGAACCTGCAAGAAGCATAAACATTTGAATCGTATCTACCATACTCATTGGCTTGCTTGCGCCTTTGATTGTGAAATGCGGGCGAAGCTCTGGAAATGCACCCAAAATCGCAACAATCGCGATTGCACCCAAGAAAATCCACATTGCTGCCCATTGGACGCCGGGAAGCTTAACACCAAGCAAGGTTTTAGAATCTCCATAAACATATTTTTTAAACTCTTCATCTTTGAGTTTTTCTTGAAATTCCTCGTCTTTGTCCAAGTCTTTGCCTCTAAACCAAGAAAAAATTCCTACAACTAAAACGCCACATAAAGTCGCTGGAATCGTGATTTTGAGCAAATCCACATAGCCATCAAACCCTGCTAAATGGGTTTGTGCATTGAGCAAAAACGCAGTTAAGGATACGACTGCCACAGAAACCGGGCTTGCGATAATTCCCATTTGTGAGGAAATAGAAGAAGCCGCCATAGGACGCTCGGGGCGGATTCCATTTTTGATTGCAATATCATAAATGATAGGCATCATTGTATAAACTACGTGTCCTGTTCCGCAAAGAATTGTTAGAAAACAAGTTACAAAAGGAGCTAAAATCGTTAAGAATCGCGGATTTTTTCTTAGGATTCTCTCTGCAATTTGTAGCATTACATCTAAACCCCCGCTTGCTTGTAAAGTCGCACTTGCGACAACCACCGCTAGAATCGTAAGCATAACAGAAACTGCGGGTTTGCCGGGCTGAACGCCAAAACCAAAAGCCAAAACCAAAAGCCCTACGCCTCCTAAGAGACCAAGTGCGATTCCACCTTTTTTTGCACCATAGAACAAACAAACCAAAACGACAATTAACTGAATCGCAAACTGCGTTCCTTCACTTAAGGACATTAAAAAATCCATATTCCTACCTTTCAAAAATAAATTAACACGGAATTATATTACAA
>NZ_JAIEFA010000052.1 GCF_029067145.1 Helicobacter sp.
AAATGTGAATGTTCTTGTGCAAGGCATTAATGAAATGAGTGAATCTGTCAAAGAAGAAACTAAAAGCGTAGAACAGATTAGTCAAGTAGTAGAAAAATTGGAACAACTCACACGAGAGAATGAATCTATCGCCGACTCTTGCGCAGAAATTTCCGAAGTCGTAGATAATCTTGCAACCGAGGTGTTAAACGAAACAAACAACAAGAAGTTCTAAGAAATCCCTTTTTGGATTTGCTTGGCTTAGGATTCCGTTCCTAATTCTTTAGCTAAAAACTTTCCTGTATGGCTTGCTGTTTTTTTATGTCTTTTTGCAATGCGTTCGGGCGAACCACTATCTACAATCTTGCCTCCATTGCTTCCCCCCTCTGGTCCAATATCAAGGATAAAATCTGCATTTTTGATAATATCCAAATTATGCTCAATTACAATAACACTATTTCCTAAATCTGTTAAATGGTGCAATACACGCACCAATCTATCCACATCTGCAAAATGCAATCCGGTAGTTGGCTCATCTAAAATATAAAGCGTTTTGCCTGTATCTTTACGACTTAGCTCTTTGGCAAGCTTAATGCGTTGCGCCTCCCCGCCACTTAAAGTTACAGCATTTTGTCCCAAAGTGATATAACCCAAACCCACATCTTGTAGAGTTTTAAGCTTTTGATAAATGCGTGGAATCTTAACAAAAAATTCGCAAGCTTCATCTACGCTAAATTCTAGAACTTCCGCAATGTTTTTGCCTTTATATTCTACCTCTAAAGTTTGAGTATTGTAACGCGTGCCGCCACACGCATCACATTTCACCATAATATCGGGCAAAAAGTGCATTTCAATCCTAATCTCTCCCTCTCCCATACATTTCTCACATCTTCCACCTTTAACATTGAAACTAAAACGACTAATGCCATAATTACGAATCTGTGCTTCTTTTGTTTGTGCAAAAATCTGCCGAATCTCGTCCATTGCTCCGGTATAAGTTGCGGGATTGGAACGAGGAGTGCGCCCAATGGGGCTTTGGTCAAGATAAATCACTTTATCTAGCTTCTCCAAACCTACAATTTCCACACCATCAACTTTTTTTACCTTTTTGCGATTATTGAGTAGCTCTTGAGCGACAGGAAGCAAAGTTTGCAGGACAAGAGAGCTTTTGCCGCTCCCACTCACACCCGTTACACAGACGAAATTTTTAATTGGCAGTTTTACATTAAGATTATGAATATTGTTGATATTGATATTTAAAATTTCAATCCATTCCTCTTGCTTGCGACGCACAAAATATTCTATTTTTTTTGCACCACTTAAATACTGCGCTGTTTGGGTTTTACTTTTTAATAATTGCGTCAGATTCCCACTAAATACGACTTCACCACCATATTTACCAGCTCCGGGTCCAATATCTACGATAAAATCCGCGTGTTCAATCGTTTCTTTATCGTGCTCTACGACGATAACAGAATTGCCTTTTTGTTGCAAGCTTCTTAAGGTTTTAATAAGTCTCAAAGTATCGCGTTCGTGCAACCCAATGCTTGGCTCATCTAGCACATACATTACACCCGTAAGTCCGCTACCAATCTGACTTGCGATTCTAATGCGTTGTGATTCTCCTCCGCTGATACTGCGCGCGTCGCGTCCTAAGCTTAGATACCCAAGCCCTACATCATACAAAAAATAAAGTCGCTCACAAATTTCCTTAAGAATCGGAGCGGCAATCATTGCACTTTGTGTATCCAAATAAGTAAAATTCGCGGGATTGGCAAAAAACCCATAGCATTCTTCAATCGGCAAATCCAACAAATCCCCAATCGTCTTATTTGCAACCTTAACCGCCAAACTTTGTGGCAGCAAACGATGTCCGCCGCATTCCTCGCAAGTTTTTTCGCTCATATAGTCGCCCAAATCTTTATTATCCTTAAACATATCATAGGCAATGGAAATCACCCCAGCCCAAGGACGCTTGAGCTTAGAGCTTTTCCATTGAAACTCTACTTCTTCTGTGCTTCCATATAAAATTAACTTTTGTTGATATTCGTTCAAGTCCTCAAAGGCATCTTGAGGATTAATCTGATTTGCCAAACAAAAAGCGCGGAATAGCTCATTGTAGTAACTTTTATTAAACCCATAAATAATCCTAATCCCGCCCTCGCTCAAAGGCAAACTAGATTGAATGACTTTCTTAGTATCAATGCTATAACGAATCCCTAAGCCGTCGCATTTGGTACACGCTCCTTTGGGAGAGTTAAAAGAAAAGCTAAGAGGTTCTAAGGGATTAAAAGAAACCTTACAATCAAAACAAGCCAAATGCTCGCTATAATGTACCAAAGTCGGCTTGGATTCTTTCTCTTCGGGTAGAATCTCAATCTCTACTTCTCCGTAAGATTCCTTTAAAGCCTTTTCAATGTCTTGTGCAATCCTGTCTTTGTTTGCCTCATTGGCGACGACGCGGTCAATCACAACTTTAATCGTATGTTTTTTAGTTTTAGCAAGTGAGATTTCCTCATCTAAGCGCACAAGCACACCATTAATCTGTGCTCTCACATAGCCTTTTTGGCGTAAGGATTCTAATTTGTCGTTAAAAGTTCCTTTCTTTTCGCGGATAATGGGGGATAAAATCAAAATTTTAGAATTTTCTTTAATTTTTAACACTTGAGCAATAATATCACTTGCATTCATTTTTGAAATGGATTTGCCGCACAAATGACAATGCTGCACACCAATGCGCGCAAAAAGCAAACGCAGATAATCATAAATCTCTGTAATTGTTCCCACTGTGGAGCGCGGATTTTTGCTTGTCGTCTTTTGGTCTATTGCAATGGCTGGAGTTAGTCCCTCTATCTTATCCACATCTGGCTTGCCGATTTTATCCAAAAACTGCCTTGCATAGCTTGAAAGGGATTCTATATATCTGCGTTGTCCCTCTGCATAAAGCGTATCAAAGGCTAAAGTGCTTTTGCCACTGCCACTTAATCCTGTAAGAATCACAAGTTTGTTTTTGGGGATATTTAGACTGATATTTTTTAAATTGTTTTCTTTTGCGTTTGTAATAATAATATAATCAAGCGGTGTTTTAGTTTTTGAGTCCAAAATAAGCCTTTATTTCAAATAAATTAATCGGTAATTATAACAAAATCCAAAAGATTTGACGCAAATAAAATCAAAGTAAAGTAAAGATTCGCAACAAGATTCTTGCTTTTTATCTAAACAAGAGATTAGCAATTACTTTGATATTAATGTAATAAT
>NZ_JAIEFA010000053.1 GCF_029067145.1 Helicobacter sp.
AGATGTGTATAAGAGACAGCATAAAATCTAGAGATTCTTAAGCTTTTGAAAGTTTTTAAGAAAAGATTACATAAGGATTCCATAATGAGATTCAATATCATCAAACCATCTCTCTCTTAATTAGTTCTTTTGACTTTTTAAAATTTCTTTTCTATTTCTATCCATTTTTTTGGATTCCACTCCACTTTTTGTTTCTTTCTTCTCATTTATTCAGTCTTCAAACTTTCAAGATTCCACTTTTGATTCCCTCTTTGTTCCGTTCTTTGCAAAAGGAATCTCTATGAGTATAGGAAGTAAGATTTATAAACGATTTGGTTTAAAGTTTGCTTTAGCTTATAGAATCAGGAAAACAAAGAGAAAGATTCTAAGAAAAACCTTTGTGCAAAAACCTTTAATGCTTTATTTTCTCTTTAATCTTCAAAGAGATTTCAAAGCCTTTAGAATCTATCGCACTTTAAGACAACAAAATATTCTTATAGCTAACCCAAAGAATCTAAAATTCATTCTCCAGCATTATAAATTAATCCTACAATGGCTAAACTCTAAAGAATTTAAAGAACAATACATTACTACTAACCACCCTTATCTTCCCTTATTAAATCCTAAGAGATTGAATGCGCACAATGTTTTATCATTGAAAGGAAGTGTAACAGACGAAGCAATCCATAATCAAGAAAAGAATAATTCAAACAATGGAATCGTTAAAGTAGTGCAAGAGGATAGATTGCCATAGCCTCTAAACAAGGCTTTGCAAGGACGAAGTAGATGATTTACTTTATATAAAATTATAGATTGCTTCGCTACACTCGCAAAGGCAAGGTCGTAGCAAGATAATAATAGTCATGATTTGATAAATAGTCTTGCGATGGAAGAAACACAGAATCGCGAAGACGCAGCTTGCATCTTAAGAGATAAAAATAAATTAATGGATAAAGTTTATTAATTAAAAAAAATATGCTATAATTTCAGCCTAAATTTTATTAAAGGATTTGTTGATGAGGCAATACGAAACTTATAAATGTCAAAAATGTGGCAATGAAGTGGAAGTGCAAAATGTAGGTGGTGGAACACTTAGTTGTTGTGGAGCAGAAATGACCTGTATCACCACTGACTTAACAGCAGTTAATCTTATGAAAGCTTTTGCTGGAGAATCTATGGCACGCAACAAATATGATTTGTTTGCCGATGTGGCACAAGAGGAAGGTTGGCACGCAGTAGCAAAACATTTCAGAGAAGCAGCAGAAAATGAAAAATGGCACGCAAGAGCAGAGTTTAAAGCGTATCATAAAATTGTAGATGGTAAAGAGTTGGATATTACAACCAAAAACCTTATTACAGCCGCAGAGGGCGAAAATTATGAACATACGATTATGTATCCAAACTTCGCTAAAATCGCTGAAGAAGAGGGCAAAAAAGATATTGCGCGACTCTTTACAGCTATTGGTAAGGTAGAAGTAGAACACGAAAGAGAATATTTAGAACTCAAGAAAATGCTAGATGAGGAGGGATTCTTTGAAAGCAGTAATGAGGAAGTTTGGGTTTGTGAAATCTGCGGACATATTCATAGAGGCAAAAAGGCTCCCGGTGCTTGCCCGCTTTGTAAGGCTTCACGCGAATATTTCAAACGTGAATTTTTAGGTTAATTTTTGTTTTATCATAGAGCCAAACTCAAGGCTCTATGACTTTTTACTTCCTTGACTTTTTAATTTTTCATTTAATTTTAATTCATTTGCCATTTGTTAATGAATCCTAAAAAACCTTTGGGTAAAATAACGTTTTTTATTTTGAATTTAGGGAAAAGTATGAACCAAGTGCAAATATTTGTAAATGGTATAGTGAAAGGATTTTGCAGTTTTTTTGTTACATTTGTTTTACTTCTTGCTTATGGAAGTGCCTGTGCGGTGGCAACATTTGTAGAAAATGACTTTGGCACACCAAGCGCGAAAGCATTGATTTATAATACTGCTTGGTTTGATTTGTTACACTTGTTATTAGTGCTGAATCTGATAGGTGTTTTGATTTTTTCGCGTGCTTGGCAAAGGAAAAAATACGCCTCCTTTTTGTTTCATAGCTCTTTGATTGTTATTTTTATCGGTGCAGCAATGACGCGTTATTATGGCTTTGAGGGCGTAATGCACATACGAGAGGGCGAAAGAAGCAATACCATAGAATCTCAAGAGGAATTTATTACGATTTTAGCAAAGATAGAGGACAAGCTCTACCGCGCTTTTTTCCCGACTACAATTACACCTTTGGTGCAAAAGAAATTTCATCAAACCTTGCCTTTTGAGGGGGATAATTTGTCTGTGCAGTATTTGGATTATCTCCCTGCCAAAGACAAAATGGATTTGGATAGATTAAAAGTTAAGGTGAGTTTTAAGGGAGAAAGCCAAGAAATAGAAATTATCAAAAATTCAAAGGGAGAAAATATTACTCCTTTTGTGCTTGGAGAAACAAGGTTTGCGCTTGATTGGGGTAGCAGAGTGGTGGCATTACCCTTTTTTATAGAACTAAAAGATTTTCAACTTGACCGCTATGCTGGCTCTATGAGTCCCTCTTCGTATGCTTCAGAAGTCGTGGTAATTGACCCAAAAAACAATGTAGAAAAGCCTTATAAAATCTTTATGAATAATGTTTTGGATTATGGAGGATTCCGCTTTTTTCAATCTTCGTATGATTTAGACGAGCAAGGCACGATTTTATCAGTTAATCACGACCCGGGGAAAATCCCAACTTATATTGGTTATACGATGTTGGTCATCGGGCTTTTGTGGGAGTTTTTTGCCAAAAATGGGAGATTTGTGCGCTTGAGCAATTATTTGAAATCCCAAAATTTAGCGATTGCGCTTGTTGTGGGCTTAAGTATGAGTATGCCTTTGTATGCAAGTGGAGAAAATACCAACGATACAGAACAAATGGCGCAAAATATAGAATCTCAAAACCCACATATTCAAGGAGAATTAGAGATTCCACCTATTACCAATGAAAGCATTTTGGATTTGATTAAAAATCTAAAAGAAAAAAGCAAAGAGCATTCCGAGCGATTCGGGAAATTGCTTGTGCAGGATTTTGGCGGGCGTATGAAACCTGTGGATACTTTGGCAATGGAATATGTGCATAAAATGACGAAAAAAGATGGCTTCTTAGGGCTTAATAATATGGAATTATTTTTGGGAATGATGGTTTATCCCAATGAATTTAAAAAAGTCAAAATGCTTGCGCTCTCCACTCCAAAGCTTAAAGAAGTTATCGGAGTAAGCCAAGAAGAAAAATACATTGCCTTTGAAGATTTGTTTGTGGGGGAAACTTATAAATTAAGCAATTATTTAGAAGATGCGAATCGCAAAAAGCCTGCTATGCGGGATAAGTTTGATAAAGATGTAATAAGCGTTGATGAGCGTGTAAATGTTGCTTATCTGATTTATACCGCGCAAGCTTTGCGTATTTTGCCGAGTTTTAGCGGTGAGGGAGACAAGTGGTTTGCTCCAAGTGATGCGATTGCCAGCTTTGACAAAGAAAGCGCAAGTCAGCTTCAAAAGCTTTTTGGAGCGTATTTTAATAGTTTCCATTATGGTTTGGTAGAGAATAAATGGGAAAATGCAGATTTAGCACTTGATGCGCTAGAGAAGATTCAGCAAAAATTTGGTGCAAATTTGATTCCGCCACAAACGCAAATTGATTTGGAAATCTTTTTGAATCACTATAATCTTTTTAAAAACCTTATGCCGCTTTATTTGGTTTGTGGAATCCTGCTTTTTGCAGTGGTGCTTGTGCAGATTTTCCGACATAAAAAAGCAGATATTTTGGTGAGTCGCGTGCTTTATTGGGCGATTTCGCTTTTGGTATTGTTGCACGCAGTGGCACTTGGTGTGCGCTGGTATGTGGGAGGACACGCGCCGTGGAGCAATGCGTATGAATCTATGATATATATTGCGTTTGCTTCAGGAATCGCGGGTGTTGTGTTTTTTAAGAAAAGTTATTTGGCACAAAGTATGGCAAGTTTTTTAGCTGGAATTTCGCTTTTTGTGGCACATTTGGGATTTATGGACCCACAAATTGGCAATTTAGTCCCTGTGTTAAAGTCCTATTGGCTTAATATTCACGTTTCTATTATTACCGCAAGCTATGGATTTTTGGGGCTTTGTTTTATGCTTGGTGCGCTTACCTTGCTTTTGTTTATTTTTAGAAGCGCGAAATATCCCGAATTAGACCGCACGATTCTAACTTTACACACGATTAATGAAATGGCAATGATTCTAGGGCTTGCAATGCTTACGATTGGAAACTTTTTAGGTGGTGTTTGGGCAAACGAGTCTTGGGGGAGATATTGGGGGTGGGACCCAAAAGAGACTTGGGCTTTGATTTCTATTGTCGTTTATATTGTTGTCTTGCACGCGCGTTTTGTGCCAAAAGGAGATAATCCTTATGTCTTTGCTTCGCTTAGCGTGATTGCATTTTATTCTATCTTGATGACTTATTTTGGAGTGAATTTTTATCTCTCTGGATTGCATTCTTACGCAGCGGGAGACCCTTTGCCAATTCCCATCTTTTTGTATTATTTTGTTGGTTTTACGATTCTGCTTATCCTCTTGGCTGCGCGTAAAGGGGATTTACCTTCGCCAAAACTTCCTTAAAATGCAATAGGGATTCTCCATAAAAGCTTTGTTGCAATGACGAATCTCAATATGCAATGGTAGCGTGCATATTGCATATTGGGAGTAGCAGAATCCAAAATCTAACAATATTTATAATTCTCAAAATCTTTTAAGCGTTAGTTGTCTATTTTTTTGCTATAATCTATACTTATTTTTTAATTTTAAAGGGCAAGATTTTATGTCTGTAATCATTGGTATCAAAGCAAATAACGCAATTTATGATACACAAAGTGCGGAGGAACTGGGCTTAAAAGGCGAGCCGATTTATTTTGATAATTCCGAAGAATCGCTTGCTATTATGCGCCATACTTGCGCGCATTTAATGGCAGAAGCCATTAAAGCACTTTATCCTGAAGCACAATTTTTCGTCGGTCCTGTGGTGGAAGAGGGATTTTATTATGATTTTCGCATACACCAAAAAATCAGTGAAGAAGATTTGAGTGTAATAGAATCCAAAATGAAAGAAATCGCCAAAAAGGGTGAGAAAATTATAAAATACCATCTAAAACGAGAAGAAGCAATCACAAAATTTCAAAACGATGATTTAAAGCAGGCAGTCATTCGCAAGATTCCGCTAGGTGATGGGACTTTGAGCATTTATTCGCAAGGAGATTTTGAAGATTTGTGTCGTGGTCCGCATTTGCCAACTTTAAAATTGCTAAACGCCTTTAAGCTTACAAAAATTGCTGGTGCTTATCTTGGAGGAGATGAAAAGGCTGAAATGCTAACAAGAATTTATGGGATTGCCTTTGCTGACAAAGAATCTTTGAATCAGTATTTAAGACAATTAGAAGAAGCCAAAAAGCGCGACCATAGAAAAGTGGGTATGGAAATGGAGCTTTTCACCTTTGATGAGGAAATCGGAGCGGGATTGCCCATTTGGTTGCCTAAGGGAGCTAGGCTTAGACGCAATCTTGAAAATCTCTTGACGCAAGCCCTCATTGAGAGAGGATATGAGCCTGTGCGCGGTCCAGAGATTCTAAAAAGTGCAGTGTGGAAAACAAGCGGACATTATGCAAATTATGGCGAAAATATGTATTTCACAACGATTGATGAGGTGGAATATGGCATCAAGCCTATGAATTGCGTTGGGCATATCAAAGTCTATCAAAGCGCATTGCGTAGTTATCGCGAATTGCCTTTACGATTCTATGAATATGGCGTGGTGCATCGCCACGAGAAAAGTGGAGTTTTGCACGGATTATTGCGTGTGCGTGAATTTACCCAAGATGATGCGCATATTTTCTGTCGCCCAAGCCAAATTGCAAGTGAAGTAGAAAATATCATTGATTTCACACAAAAAATTATGAATGCCTTTGGGTTTAGCTATGAAATGGAGATTTCTACTAAGCCAGAAAAATCTATCGGTAGTGATGCGGTATGGGAACAAGCAACAGAAGCATTAAAAGGCGCGTTAAATCGCTGTGGAATCTCTTATAAGATTGACGAGGGGGGCGGGGCGTTTTATGGTCCTAAGATTGATATTAAAATTACCGATGCAATTGGGCGCAAGTGGCAGTGTGGCACGGTGCAAATTGATATGAATTTGCCAGAGAGATTTGACTTAACTTACACAGATGAGAACAACACAGCACAGCAGCCTGTGATGATTCATCGTGCAATTTTGGGTAGTTTTGAACGATTCGTAGCGATTCTAACAGAGCATTTTGGAGGAGAATTTCCATTTTTTGTTGCGCCAGCCCAAGTGATTATTATTCCAATCAATGAAGCTCAAAATGCTTATGCCAAAGAATTGCGTAATACACTTTTAAAAGTTGGTGTTTATGCAGAAATTGATGAAAAAAGCGAAACGCTTAACAAGAGAATCCGCAATGCAGAGAAGCAAAGAGTGCCAATTATTGCAGTTTTGGGTGCTAAGGAAATGGAGGAAAGAAAAGTAGCAGTGCGCAATCGCCGCACTAAAGAACAATCCAATGTAAATTTTGATGATTTTATTCAATTCAATAAGGAGAAAATGCGTGAGGTTAGCTTTTGAGTAAGAATGATGAAATAGTCCTCAATGAGGAAATAGACTTTCCACAAATTCGCTGTGTGGGTGATGATGGTGAGCAATATGGGTTGATTAGCTCTGAAGAGGCTTTAAAGATTGCCGATAGTAAAGGTTTGGATTTGGTTTTAATCGCACCAGATGCAAAGCCGCCAGTGTGTAAAATAATGAATTATGGTAAATTTCGTTATCAACAAGAAAAAAAGCAAAAAGAAGCCAAGAAAAAACAAAAGCAAATTGAAATTAAAGAAATCAAGCTCTCTGTGAAGATTGCGAGCAATGATATTAATTACAAAGTAAAACACGCAAAAGAATTTTTAGAGGAAAATAAGCATGTGCGATTCCGTGTGTTTTTGCGTGGGCGCGAAGTAAGCGAACCTCAAGCAGGTTTTGAGGTGCTAAATAAAGTTGCTTCAATGCTTGAAGAGGTTGCAAATATTGACAAAGATTATAAGGTAGAAGGTCGCTATGTCAATATGCTTGTAACACCCAAAAAATAATTTATCTTATGAAAGGAGAAAGCAATGCCAAAGATGAAAACAAATCGTGGTGCAGCTAAGAGATTCAAACTCAAAAAGAATCTTATTAAACGCGGTTCTGCTTTTAAAAGTCATATTTTGACTAAAAAGCGTCCAAGAAAAATTGCAAACTTGAATGCGCCAAAATATGTTCATGATGCCAACATTGAATCAGTAAAAAAAATGCTTTGTATGGCATAGGTTAAAGAAGTTTCATACATAAAAGTATGTCATTCCCCAATTTTTGGGCAAGTTTGGTAGATAATACCACACCACAATATGGTAAAGGATAAAAATGGCAAGAGTTAAAACAGGAGTTGTGCGAAGACGTCGCCACAAAAAGGTTTTAAAATTAGCGCGTGGATTTTATAGTGCAAGACATAAGCATTTCAGGAAGGCTAAAGAGCAGCTAGAAAGAAGTTTATGTTATGCATTCCGTGATAGAAAGCAAAAGAAAAGAGACTTCAGAAAGCTTTGGATTGTGAGAATCAATGCAGCTTGCAGAATCAATGCGATAAGCTATTCAAGATTTATGTTTGGATTGAAAAAAGCTGGAATCACACTAGATAGGAAAATTTTGGCAGATATTGCAATGAATGAGCCTGTTGCATTTGCAAAAATTGTTGAAAGTGCCAAAAAAGCACTCTAAAGCATTTAGGGATTCTTAAAAATAGAATCCCTAAATTCAAATTTTTTTAAATTAATAAAAAATATTAATTTCAAAGGATTTTAATGTTAAAGAAGTTAGCTTTTATTGGTATATTTTGGTTTGGTTTGAGTATAAATGCGTGGGCAGAGATGTTAATCAAGCAGGATTTAAGCGTCAGCATAGAAGTGGAAGCTGCGAAATATATTAGTTTTATAAACATTAGAGAGAGTGAATCTTTGCGAAAACTTAAAAGTTTGAGTGTGGAAGATAAAAATACCATCATCAAAACTTATAATGCCTTAAATACTTTTTTGGGAGAGGATAGTATTTGCAAGGGTGGAAGTTTCAATATTGAGCCAATTTACGAATACAAAAATGGCAAAAAAATGCAGAATGGATTTGGAACACATTATAGTTTAAATTGTGAATTTACAAAAGAACAAAAGAAATCTTATGACCAAATCATTCAAAAAATCGAAGATGAGGCAAGAAAGAATCCTTATTTATTATTTGCTCTGCCAAGTATTGAAAAAGTCCTAGATGAAAAAAAGCTTGCGGAGATAGATGAGCAATTAAATATGGAGTTGTTAGGGCTTGCTATGCAAAAAGCCAAAGAATATTCTAAGTTTTCTAAGCAAAAATGCAGTGTTAAGGAGATTAATTTAAGCCCAATAATACAAGAGCGCGTAATGCCTACAATGCTAAAAGCTTCTTTAAATGTTGCAAGAGATGAGGCAAAAGCACTAGAAAGTGTGAGTTTGCCAACTGCTAAACCTACACAAAAGATGGCACGAGGGAATGTTGTCTTTGGTTGTCGTTAGTTTTAAACAACCTCGTTCTTACAGGAAAGAATTTTATCTTTGAATCTTTATGGATTTCATAATAAATTTTGTTTATATAAAATTATAGATTGCCGCAGCTTCTAAAACAAGGCTTTGCAATGACATATCAACTCGTCCATTGCAAGCTTTAGCCGAAGCAATTATCTTGGCAATCAAATATTCTACTACAAGATAAAAATTGCAAATTGCTACGATTCTGCAAGTGGAATCTCACAAGAACAAAATACATTGCGATTTCTTGAATTTTTTGTGATGATGGAATGCGCGCCTTGAATTGCAAGGATAAATTTATATTGTATTGAGAAAAAAGTGAAATAATCCCAAACCCAAAGGGCTAGGGATTATAAAGAGCCTTTCGTTAAAGCTTCTTTAGCATATTTTTCGCCAAGCTCAAAGGCTTTTTTGTTAAGTTCTACAACTTTTGCAGGGACTTTGCTAATCATTGTGTCATAAACTAAATTTCTATCCACACATTGTGTTAGTGTTACGGTTACTGCTAGTGCTACAACAGATTGTGTTACGACATTGCCTACTTCATTTTTGGCAATGGTAATAATTGGAATTGGATAGATTTTAAATTTCTTTTTATCTTCTGCACTTGGAGTTACCAAATTTGGCTCTACTACAATAATCGCACCCTCTTTTAAGCCACCTTTGAACTGGTCATAGCTCACCTGTGCTGTGGAAAGCATATATTCTACTTCCCCATCATTTGCGTAAGGATAAAGAATCTCGTCCTCATCTAGCAGAATATCAACCTTTGTTGGTCCTCCCCGCACTTGAGAAGTATAAGTTGCAGCTTTGACACCATAGCCACCTGTTTTGATTTGTGCTTCTGCAAGGATTTCACCTGCTAGCAAAACACCTTGTCCTCCGACACCTGTAAAGCGGAGTTGTCTTCTCATTTTGCACCTCCTTTTTTTGCTTGTGCTTTTTCTCGCACTTGTTGATAAGCCTTGCAGTATTCCAATTTGTTTGTATCGTGGTACAAGATTCCTGTTGGATATTTTCCGATTCTTTCCTCTTCGCTTAATTCTTCGTATTTTTTCTTGGAAACAATACGGCTTTCAATCCATTTAAGTGTATTAATTGCTTCTCCCATTTTGTTTTTTCTACCAAGATTGACATGGCAGTTGCTAAAAATATCAAAGAAACTGAAGCCCTCATTGGAGAATCCCTCTATTAAAGCTTTTTCTAGTTTTTTAGGATCTAGCACAGATTCTCTTGCGACAAAGCTTGCGCCTGCTGCAATAGCAAGTTTGCACGGGTCAAATTCTGGATCTACATTGCCATATTGCGCAGTTACGGTCCACATTCCTTTGGGAGTAGTAGGTGAAGTTTGAGAATTTGTCAAACCATAAATAAAGTTGTTGATTAAGACATAATTAATGTCAATATTTCTTCTACAAGCGTGGATTGTATGATTTCCGCCGATTGCTAACCCATCACCATCGCCGCCCACAACAATTACCTTTTTTGTAGGATTTGCTAGTTTAATACCTGTGGCATACGCAAGTGTTCTACCATGTGTTGTATGCACGGTATTGCAATTCACATAAGAAGAAACGCGTCCGCTACAACCGATTCCACTAACTAAGCAAACATCGTCCATATTCCAGCCTAATTTATCAATCGCACGAACAATTGATTTTAAGATTACGCCATCGCCGCAACCCCAACACCAAAGTGTTGGCATTTTATCCACTCTTAAATATTCATCATAATTAAATGCCATTTTATAACTCCTTAATTTTGCTCATAATTTCCATTGGGGATAGCGGGCGTCCATTTGCTTTTGCAAGTAACGCAACTTCTTTTTTCATTGCAAGTTCCACTTCTTTGACATATTGTCCTTTATTGAGTTCTGCTACTAGAATCTTGTTAAATTTTTTGCCTAGTTTCGCAAGTTCTTCACTAGGGGAAGGCCAAAGCGTAATAGGTCTAAACAATCCGACTTTTTTTCCTTCATTTCGTAATCTATCCACAGCTTCTTTCGCACTTCTTGAAGTAGAACCATAAGCAATTAAAAGAATCTCGGCATCTTCTAGCTTGTATTCTTCATAAGTTACAATTTCTTGTTTTTTGCTTAAAATTTTATTGAAAAGCCTATCAATTAATTGTTGTGAAAGCACAGCATCTTCTGTGGGGAAGCCTGTTGGTCCGTGATGAAGTCCTGTAATATGGTAGCGATAACCTTTGAAGAAAGGATTAAGAATCGCAGGTTCATCTTGAGGTACATCGTAAGGTTTATAGGAGCTTTTATCTCCACTATAAACACGGCGATTGACTATTTTTTCTTGCATTTCATTCAAATCAGGCACAATCGCTTTGCCGTGCATATGCCCTAGCGTTTCATCTAAAAGCAAAAAGACAGGTGTCATAAACTTTTCTGCCAAGTTAAACGCGCGAAAAGTCTCTGTATAGGCTTCTTCTAGGCTACCCGGACATAAAGCAATGGATTGATAATCCCCGTGTGTTGGGTGTGCTGCTTGTGCAACATCTCCTTGAGCTACACGCGTTGGAAGTCCCGTAGATGGTCCTCCGCGCATAACATTGACAATTACCAAAGGTACTTCTGCCATAAAGCTAAGTCCAATTTGTTCAGCTTTTAAGGAGATTCCCGGTCCTGAAGTTGCTGTCATAGACTTTACTCCACTCATAGAAGCACCGAGTGCCACAGAGATTCCAGCAATCTCATCTTCCATTTGGATAAAACTTCCATTTTCTCTTGGAAGTAATACGCTCATCTCGTGAGCCACTTCGCTAGAAGGCGTGATAGGATAACCACCAAAAAACTTACAGCCTGCGTCAATCGCTGCGTGTGCAACCAATTCATTTCCGCTTGAAATTAATTCTCTACTCACTTCTTGCTCCTTATACAACCATATAGCCATTTGCTTTAATTGCTTCGGCTCTTTGTTTTGCTTCATCAGTTAATTTTGCAAATTTAAACTCTTTTCTATCTGCAACTGCGATAGCAAAGTCAGGACAATGCAATTCACATTCTTGGCAACCAATACAGCTTTCAGGGTGGAGTACTTCTACCATTTTGCCTAAAACTCTGTGTTCATCTAAACGCATAGCAAGTGTGCCTGTTGGACAAACAGACACACATAAATCACACGCCTTGCAACGATTTTCATTAACCCAAACCGGTGTATTGTTGGGGGCTTGTAATAATCCCATTTTAACTCCTTAATTTTCTAAATTTAAACCTATTTCCTAACATTCTGCATTTTTGTAAAAAGTCTTTATTAGCTTTGCCTCCTTGAAATAGATTTAGAAGTATTCATTTTTCAAAGCCTCAATCAAGCTTTTCACTGAATTAATAGAACGTTCAAATTGTGTTTTTTCTTCTGTATTTAATTTTAATTCTACAATGCGTTCAATTCCGTGGATTCCAAGTTCTACAGGAACACCGCCTACCACATCACTATAGCCATATTCGCCCTGCAACAATACAGAACAAGGTAGAATCTTATGACTATCACTCATAATTGCCCTAACCATTTCTGCTGCTGCTCTTGCAGGAGCGAAATAAGCTGAACCTTTTTTGAGGCAATTCACAATCTCTGCTCCCGCATTTCTCGTGCGGCGCACAATTTCTTCTATTTCGTTTTGGTTTAATAATTCAGTAAGCGGCACACCATTTACCATAGAAAAACGAGGAAGTGGCACCATTTCATCGCCGTGTCCGCCCATAACAGGTGCCATAATCTGACCCGGTGCGCATTGTAATTTTTCGTAAATGAAACTCACCATTCTTGCACTATCTAGCACACCCGCCATTCCCATAATTTGTTTGGGATTGAATCCTGTTTCCTTTAAAGCAGTATAAACCATTGCATCTAGTGGATTGGTAATCAAAACCACAATGGCTTCGGGTGAATTTTCTTTGATATTTTGGGAAACTTCACTAATGACTTTGGCGTTAGCAAAAAGTAAGTCATTGCGGCTCATTCCAGGTAGGCGTGGCGAACCAGCGGCAATCACAATCACATCACAGCCTTTCAAATCTTTAGGTGATGCAATGACACCGAGTTTGGTGAATTTCGTGCCTACACAAGAAGCTTGAAACATATCAAGCAACATTCCCCTTGCGCGGTCTTTGTCTTTGTCTTGTAAAACAATTTCATAAGGTGTTGTAGCTGAGAGAATATAAGCTAGAGTAGAGCCTACATTGCCCGCCCCGATAATTCCGACTTTTTTAACTCTTTCCATAATCTGTATCCTTAAACAATTATTTTCTGAATTTTAGGTTCTTTAAAAATTATTACCTAGATAAAAAGCAAAATTTTATTTAACTTTTTGCTCAACTTGTCTAAAAGTATTTTCAAGTATTTTTTCTTAAATTAATCTTATATTTTGACTTTTTGTCCGTGCTTTTTCTTATTTTGAAAAATTCTTTAAATGTTCATTGTAGTTTTTTGTAAAAGAATGCACGCCATTTTTGTTTCTTACAAAGTAGAGATAATCAACATTTGCAGGAAAAATTGCTGCTTGAATTGCTTTAAAGCTTACACTTCCAACAGGTGCTTTAGGGATTCCATCATAACGATAAGTATTGTAACTAGTTGTATCATTTCGTATCATTTCAGGAGTAATTTTGGTATGAGAATATTTACCATAATTCAAAGTGCCGTCCATTTGTAATCGCATTTTTTTGTCTAAACGATTCCGAATCACCGCAGAGACTAGAGGCATTTCCTCCTCATTTGCAGATTCTTTTTGGATAATAGAAGCAATGATGATATATCTAAACCATTGATTTTGGTCGTATTGCCCTAAAAATTTGATTGCCCATTTCTTATGTTCTTTTAAAGAAGTATTCACTAAATAATACATTAAATGTGTTTCACTGATTCCTTTGGGGACTTTGTAGGTATTTGCCAAAATAACACCCTCAATCATAGGGGCATAGTTTGTATAAGCTAAATGTAGAGCCTCTTCATTTAAATTTAATTTTTGACTTATGTTTTTGATAAAAAAATATAAAGTTTCACCCGGAATTAAGGTGATTTCTTCTAATGCAGCTTTTGCGTTTGCGAGTGCATAGAGAAAATCCCCTTTACTCAAGTGCGTGCGTCCAATATTGAGCCAACCACTTTGCGGATAACCAAAAAATCTTATGATTTGTTTATCGATGTTTAATAAATCAAAGTTATTTTTCTTTAAGTATGTTATAATTTCACTCGTCCCACCCTTTGGAATATAAACTACTTGGCTTGAATTCATTGGGATTTGTAAATAAAAACATAAAATAATGAGCAAAATGAAAAAACCATCTACTAAAACATTAAAGATTGTCTTATTTCTCATTTTTTTTGTTGGAATATTCATTGTTCTTTATACCTTTTTGTATAATGGAATTAAAATTGAGCGATTCGGACTAGCCGGCACACAAATTCAGGGATTTTATCTAAGATTAGATAAAAAATTGATTTTAGAAATAGAATCTTTAAATCTCAATAAAATAGAAACCTCGCATTCCCCTAATCATTTGGATATTAAAACGCAGATTCTTTATGCTAAAAATTTCCATTTTATTTTACAATATTTCCAAAAAATTAACATTCAACAAATTGATTTTCAAGATTATCAAGCCAATCTTTATTATGACGGAGATAATTTTACTTTAAATCTCCCAGAGGTTTATGCCAAAATCAACTTACAAGAAAATGCGTCTAAGGTTTTGATTCGTATTCAAGATTTGTATATGAAATCTTATGGAATCTACTATCAAGGCAGTGGAGTTTATGACTTGCGTCGCCAAAATGTGCAAATGGAGGGCAAGCTAAGTTTTGTCCATCGTGAGCATTATTATCCTTATATGCGTTTAAATTTACAAATGCAAAGCAATCTTAGGAATCTTACGATTAAAGGTTCTAGTGATACTTTTGTGGATATTAAATTTTTGCGCACTTTGCTACCGAAGTTTGAGAATAAGTTGGTAGAGGAATGGATTTTTGATAATTATAGTGTGGAATCGGCTAGAATTAATGAATTTGGCATTACGATTCCATTAAGAAGTAAAACAATCTTGCAAGATTCTCTTGCTTCCTTGTATGTGTTGGGTGAAGCACAAAATGCAGAAGTCATCTTTCACCCCAAACTTCCCCCAGCTCACGCGGATTCTGTGAAGCTCGTTTTTCAAAATAATTCTTTAGAATTTTATCCTCTGAATCCAACCTACCAACACCATAGCGCAAATGGTAGTCAAGTCGCTTTAAAAGACATCATAAGTGATAACCCATTGCTACAAGTGCATATTAAAACTAACACCGCATTGGATTCTGCAATTTTAAAATTGCTAGAGGCGTATGAGATTACTTTGCCGCTTAGTGCTCCCAATGCAAAGATTGCTTCAGACTTGTATATCGGATTAAATTTGGAGACATTGGATTTGACTGCTAAAGGAATCTTTAAATCAAAAGATATTGAAGTGTTGCTTCAAGGAGCTCCATTGATTTCTGATAGCTTGAATCTCCAACTTGATAATCATCTCATCAAAGTGGAATCCAAAAACACGAGTTATAAAAATTTGCTTCAAAGCGATTCTAATTTTGTGATTGATACGCAGGCAAAAACAATTAGTGGGGATTTGCTCATCGCCTCGCTTTTGCTTTCTAAGGAATCTCCTGAAGTTTTGCAGATTACAAATCAATCTTTGCCCTTTAATGTAAATTTTACGCAACGAGAAAAGATTGTTTTTGCGTTGCCAACTTTTAATTTTGAAGCAATTTTTGGACAAAACTATGTATTTAATTTAAACAAATTAAGTGCGATTCTGCCTTTTTCTAAAATCTTGCAGGAATACAAAATTACGGAGGGAATCTTGCAAGTTCGCACGCAAGATTTTGAAAAGTATTTTGCAGACATTTCTGTGCAAACAGGGCAAGAAATTTTGCGCAATAAGCAAGACAATGCACCGCTTCAAACAATAGATTTGACTTTTGATTATACTCCTTTGGGTTTTACTCTGCAATCCAAAGATGACTCTTTTGTTTTACAAAGCAATGCAGAGGCAAAAAGAATCAACTTAAAAAATCTTAGCTTAGGTTTAGATTTGGAACAATTTTCTAATAATAGCCCGAGTGATAATGTTCCAATTCTTATTAAAGGACAAGATTCTAATCTATGGATAAAGAATCGCAATATTTTAGCAGATTCTTTTGAAATTTCGCTTGTTAATGGAGAAATTAATGTGGGATTGAAGCATAAAAATGGACAAGCTAATCTTTATAAACGTGGCGATTCCTTGACAATAGATGCAAAAGAGTTTGGCGATGAATTTATCAATGCGATTCTACAAAAACAAGGCGTGCATAAGGGGCGGTTTTTTGTGAATGCAAACACAAATGAAAAGGGCGCGTTAATAGGAAAAATCACTCTTTTAAATACTTCCTTGAATGAATTGAATGTCTTGCAAAATATGATGGCATTTATTGATACGATTCCTTCCTTATTGACTTTGAAATCCCCGGGATTCAATCATAAGGGCTATTATGTTGATGAGGGAGTGGTAGAATTTGGCTTAAATGATGAGTTTTTAGCCATTGAAGTGCTTGATTTGAAAGGTTCTTCTATTGATATTAAAGGGCGCGGAATCGTGCAGATAGAATCGCAAGCCATTGATTTTAATGCGGAGTTGATTACAGCGAAGTCTTTTAGTGGAATCATCAATAAGATTCCGCTTGTGAATTATATTATATTAGGAGAGAATGGGACGATTTCCACAGCCTTTAAGATTGATGGCACATTAGAAAACCCGCAAGTGCATACACAAGCGGTGCAAGACTTTTTGCTCTCGCCTTTTAATGTCTTAAAGCGCGTGATTACTTCGCCCTTTGAAATCTTTAACTAAATAGAGGAAAAACAAATGCCAGAATCAAAACCCAAAAAAGATTCCAATATTACCAAGAAAATAAAAGTTAAGAAAGCTACCAAAGCAGAAATTGCTTGTATCAAAGCTTTATTTTTGGAGCATTATAAAAATGCAAAAACAGAGTTAAGCTATCGGAATGATTTTGAGCTTTTGATTGCAGTTATGCTTTCGGCTCAATGCACTGATAAGCGCGTGAATCTCATTACTCCAGCCCTTTTTGAAAAATATCCTACACCAGAGGCATTGAGTGGTGCTACTTTAGATTCTATTAAGGAATGTATCAAAACTTGCAGCTTTTTTAACAATAAGGCAGAGAATCTAAAAGCAATGGCAAAAGAAGTTTGCGAGCGATTTGGTGGAGAGATTCCACTAGAGCGCGAAGCATTGAAGTCTCTGCCCGGAGTAGGACAAAAAACAGCTAATGTTGTATTGATAGAATCTAAGGAAGCAAATTTCATCGCCGTAGATACGCATGTATTTCGTGTTTCTCATCGTTTAGGTTTGAGTAGTGCAAGCACGCCTCTTGCCACAGAAGAAGATTTGACAAGAATCTTTAAGGATAATCTCGCAACGCTTCATCAAGCAATGGTGCTTTTTGGACGCTATACCTGCAAGGCGGTGAATCCTAAATGCACCGAGTGTTTTTTAAGTCATTTGTGCAAAAGCAAGACTACTTATCGCTGCTAAAGGAGCAAAATGTGGAATCGCAACGCAGAATTGCAAATGAGATTCCGCATTAATCCTTCAAAATCGTGCTAATGAGGGCTTGAATATGCAAATCCATCGTATCTAAAGTCGGTGCAAGCCTTTGTGTCTCCAAAGAGTAAGGGTGATTCTGTGCAGGCAAGAATCATCGCCTCTATTCCTTGCTCCTTACGCATTCTTTCTATGATTTTAGGAATCTTTCTAGGCTTTCTTGTTTTAGGATTCCGAGTTCTAGCTCTTCTGCGATGATTGTGTGAATCAACTCCCGCTCTTTAGGGTTTGGCAGCAGCACTGCAACGCCTTGTTGTTGGAGTGGAGCTTGATAGAGAGAACCCTCCATTGTAGTTTTCATTTCCATCAAGCCGACTTTATGGAATCTTGAAGTTTGAATCGCCTTGCAGGTTTGCCCTACAATGCTAATGAGTGGAATCGGAGTTTTTGTAGATTGTCAAAAACCAAATGTCCTGTATTGCAAGCCATTGCAGCGACTTGTGCGCCTGATTTGATAAGAGTTTGTATGCCTTTATAAAAATAATTTTTTAGTTCTTGGAGATTCATTTTGGGTAATACGTATCACCTTAAAGGTGCTTAGACTTTCAATTGTGAGATTTGGAAAAAGGGTTTGCCTACGCATTTTTGCACACCATAAACAATGCCTTTGTAATAAGGAATCGTGGATTCTACACCCACGCCACCAATCAACCCTAGTTTTTTCATAGCAAACTCCTTAATTTTTGGGTTTATTTTTACTAACATTAAAGCAGAAAATGAACAATGGATAGAAAATTATAGTTGATTTTTGAAGCCTCTAAATTTTATTTATGTCCTTTTATAAAGGAAATAAATTATAAAAATATCAAAAAATATTATCAAAAAATATTGCTAAAAATAGGAATGTTTAGTATAATCTCGGCTTCCAAAATATACATCGGCAATTTAATGTTAGATGAGTTCTTTGAAGGAAAAATAATATGGAAAAAATTAGACTTAAGTTAAAAGCGTATGATCATCGCGTTCTTGACAGATCGGTTATCTCAATCGTAGAAGCTGTTAAGAGAACAGGTGCAGAGATTCGTGGTCCTATTCCGCTTCCAACTAAAAAAAGACGTTATACCGTCTTAAAATCTCCCCATATCAATAAAGATTCAAGAGAGCAATTTGAAATCAGAGTGCATACAAGAATCATTGATATTGTTTCAGCAACTCCAGAAACGGTGGATAGTCTGACAAAATTAGATATGGCACCAGAAGTGGATGTAGAAGTCCGTTCAATGGGAAAATAAGGGGTATAAATGGAATTTTTAGTAGAAAAAATTGGAATGAGCAGAACCGTTGCTAAACCAAGTATTCCTGTAACCTTGCTAAAAGTAAAATCTGCAAAGATTTGTGAAATCTTAGAAGGTGGTAAGGCACTTGTTGCTTATCAACAAGGCAAGAGTGTAAATAAATCTGTCGCGGGTCAGCAAAAAAAATATAATCTTGGTAAAGAATATAATAAATTTGCAACACTTCAAGTAAGCAATACGGAAGCAGGCGATTTAGATTTATCTGTTTTAGAGAGTGCAAAAAGAGTAAAAGTTTCTTTTAATACAAAAGGACGCGGTTTTAGTGGTGTAATGAAAAGATGGAATTTCCAAGGTGGTCCGGGAGCGCATGGTAGTAGATTCCACAGAGCTCCAGGTTCAATCGGGAATCGTGAGTGGCCAGGACGTGTTCAGCCGGGCAAAAAAATGGCAGGACATTATGGCGATGAAAAAGTAACAGTGCAAAACGAAATTATTTCTTTTGACAAAGAACATAATGTGCTTGTTTTGAGAGGTTCAGTTCCGGGATTTAAAGGTGCATTTGGTAAGTTAAAGGTTGTGAAATGAGTAAAGCAATTATTTTAGATAAAAACTTGAAAAAAGCTGGTGAAGAACAATTGCCAGAATCTTATAAAGACATCAATGCGCATAATCTTTATCTCTACATTAAATCATTTTTGGCGTCATTGCGCGCAAATAATGCAATGGCAAAGACGCGCGGTAGAGTGAGTGGCGGCGGTAAAAAGCCGTGGAGCCAGAAAGGTGGCGGTAGAGCAAGAGCAGGAAGCATTACTTCTCCTGTCTTTGTAGGTGGTGGTGTAGCACACGGACCAAGCAATAACAGAAACTACAATTTAAAAGTAAATAAAAAACAAAAAAGACTTGCATTGCAATACGCTTTACTAGAAAAAGCAAATGCAAATAGTTTATTTATTGTAGATAAGATTCAAATAGAAAGTGGTAAGACAAAAGATGCTTGTGCTTTGTTCAAAGCATTAAATCAACGCAATACTCTTTTTATTTCTGCATTGTTTGATGAAAAAACATTTTTGGCATTTAGAAACATTAAAGATTGTTATTTGATTGATAGTGCCGAATTAAATGCTTATCTTGTTGCGACATTTAGGTCTGTAGTGATTGAAAAATCGCTTTTTGAATCTATCACTAAAGAGGGTTAAGATGGCAAGTATTACAGATATTAAATCCATTATGTATACCGAGAAGTCTTTGAAGCTTCAAGAGCAAAGTGTTCTTGTGGTGCAAACTTCTCCAAAATTGAGTAAAACACAATTAAAAGAAGTGTTTAAAGAATATTTTGGTGTAACGCCTTTGTCAATTAATTCTTTGAGACAAGAAGGAAAAGTTAAGAGATTCCGTGGTGTTATTGGTAAAAGAAACGACTTCAAGAAGTTTTATGTGAAGCTTCCAGAAGGCGCAAAAATTGAATCTTTGGCAGTTTAAGGAGTAACAAATGGCAATTAAAACTTACAAACCATACACTCCAAGTAGAAGATTTATGAGTAATCTTAGTTCAGAAAATATTACTGCAAAAGCTAGTGTAAGAAAGTTATTGGTCAAACTTCCTGTGCATGCAGGACGCAACAATAATGGTAGAATCACAAGTCGTCATAAAGAGGGTGGAGCAAAAAAACTCTATCGTATTATTGACTTTAAGCGCAATAAGCATAATATTGAGGGCAAAGTCAGTGCGATTGAATATGACCCTTACAGAAATTGTAGAATCGCATTAATTAACTACAAAGATGGCGAAAAACGATATATTATTCAACCTAGTGGTTTAAAATTGGGAGATACAATTATCTCTGCAGAGGGTGGATTAGATATTCGTCTTGGCTATGCAATGAAGATTAAAAATATTCCAATTGGAACGGTGGTTCATAATATTGAAATGTATCCCGGACGCGGAGGGCAACTTGCAAGAAGTGCAGGAGCTAGCGCACAATTAATGGGTAGAGAGGGTAAATACTCTATTCTAAGAATGCCAAGTGGTGAAATGCGTTATATTTTGGGTGAATGTATGGCAACAATCGGAACCGTTGGAAATGAAGATTTTGCAAATATCTCTATTGGTAAAGCAGGACGCAATCGTCATTTGGGTATTCGTCCGCAATCAAGAGGTGCAGCAATGAACCCAGTAGATCACCCACATGGTGGTGGTGAGGGTAAAACAGGTTCTAGCGGACATCCAGTTTCTCCATGGGGTATGCCGGCTAAAGGTTATAAAACACGTAGAAAGAAAGCAAGTGATAAGTTGATTATCTCAAGAAGAAAAAAATAAGGAAAGTAAATGGCTAGATCAATAAAAAAAGGTCCTTTTGTTGATGAACATTTAATGAAAAAAGTGCTCAAAGCAAAAGAGACAAAAGATAATAAACCAATTAAAACATGGTCGCGCAGAAGCACTATTGTGCCTGATATGATTGGCTTTACTTTTAATGTGCATAATGGTAGAGCTTTCGTTCCTGTTTATGTAACAGAAAACCATGTGGGTTATAAGTTGGGAGAATTTGCTCCTACAAGAACTTTTAAAGGGCACAAAGGTAGTGTCCAAAAGAAAATTGGCAAATAAGGGAGATTCAAATGAGTAAAGCATTATTAAAATATATTCGTTTATCTCCTACAAAAGCAAGATTGATTGCAAGAGAAGTTCAAGGAATGAATGCTGAATTAGCGATTGCTTCATTAGAATTTATGCCAAATAAAGCGGCAAGAGTAATTTCTAAAGTAATCGCATCAGCAGTTGCAAATGGCGGCTATGAGGCTGAAAATGTAATTGTCTCTTCTTGTAGAGTAGATGCTGGTCCTGTGCTTAGACGTTTTACGCCTAGAGCAAGAGGTAGGGCAACTCCAGTTAGAAAACCGACTTCACATATTTTTGTAGAAGTAGCACAAAAAAGTAAGGATAAGTAATGGGTCAAAAAGTTAATCCGATTGGTCTAAGACTTGGTATTAATAGAAATTGGGAATCAAGATGGTTTCCTTCATTTGTTAGCGCACCACAAAATATAGCCGAAGACCATAAAATTAGAAAATTCTTGAAAAAAGAGCTTTATTATGCTGGCGTGAGTGATATTTTGGTGGAGCGCACTGCAAAAAAAGTCCGCGTAACAGTAGTTGCTGCTCGTCCGGGTATTATTATTGGGAAAAAGGGTGCAGATGTTGAAAAACTTAAAGAATCTCTAAAAAAGATTGTGGATAAAGATGTTTTTATTAATATTAAGGAAGTAAAAAAACCACAAAGTAATGCACAGCTATCCGCAGAAAGTGTTGCTACACAACTTGAAAGACGCGTTGCTTTTAGAAGAGCAATGAAAAAAGTAATGCAAGGTGCGATGAAATCTGGTGCAAGAGGAGTTAAGGTCCGTGTTTCTGGTCGTTTAGCTGGAGCTGAAATGGCAAGAACGGAATGGTATATGGAAGGTAGAATCCCACTTCATACTTTGCGGGCAAAAATTGATTATGGTTTTGCAGAAGCCTTGACAACTTATGGGAATATTGGTGTAAAAGTTTGGATTTTCAAAGGTGAGGTATTGCAAAAAGGAATCCAAGCAGATAAACAAAGTGAAGAGGGCGAAGAAAAATCCAATCGTCCGACAAGAAAAAGAAGGGGGCAATAAACGATGTTGATGCCAAAAAGAACAAAATACAGAAAGCAAATGAAAGGACGCAATCGCGGAAAGGCATTTCGTGGAACTTCCTTAGCATTTGGTGAATTTGGAATTAAAGCTTTGGAGCATGGAAGAATTGATTCACGCCAAATTGAAGCGGCTCGTATTGCTATGACACGTGCAACAAAGAGAACAGGAATGGTTTGGATTCGTGTTTTCCCTGATAAACCTTTGACTGCTAAACCTCTTGAAACAAGAATGGGTAAAGGTAAAGGTGCAGTAGATAAATGGGTAATGAATATTAAACCGGGCAGAATTATTTATGAAATGGGTAGTGTAGATGAATCTCTTGCAAGAAGTGCATTGGCTCTAGCCCAAAGCAAACTCCCTTTTAAAACAAAAATTGTAACAAGAGAGGGCGAAAATGAAATATACTGAGATTAACACAAAAACAATTGAAGAGCTAAATACTCTTTTGAAAGAAAAAGAGACGCTTTTATTTGAGCTAAATTTGAAGTTAAGAACAATGCAGCTTACAAATTCAAGCGAAATAAGAGTTGCGAAAAAGGATATTGCAAGAATCAAAACAGCTCTGAATGCTAAAAGGAGGGCATAAGTATGAGTAATGTGCAACCGCATAAAAGAATTATTGCTGGAAAGGTTGTTACAAAAACTGGCGATAAGAGCGTAACGATTCTAGTAGAAAGGCGCGTTACGCATCCAAAATATAGAAAAATTGTCAAAAGATTCAAACGTTATATTGTGCATGATGAAAACAATAGCGTAAAAGTCGGAGATGTAATTGAAGCAATTGAATGCAAACCAATTTCCAAAAGAAAAGCTTTCTCGCTTCATAAAGTTGTATCTGTAGGAGTTGAATTATGATTCAAAGTTTTACACGCTTAAATGTTGCAGATAATAGTGGTGCGAAAGAAGTTATGTGTATTAAAGTTTTAGGTGGGAGCAAAAGACGTTATGCAACGGTGGGTGATGTGATTGTCGCTTCTGTAAAAAAAGCGCTTCCAAGCGGAAAAGTTAAAAAAGGTCAAGTTGTAAAAGCAGTTGTTGTCAGAACAAAAAAAGAATTACATCGCGAAGATGGTGCTTTGATTCGTTTTGATGACAATGCTGCAGTGATATTGGATAGCAAAAGAGACCCTATTGGAACACGTATTTTTGGACCGGTTGGAAGAGAAATTCGTTATGCTAATTTTATGAAAATCGTATCCTTAGCACCGGAGGTATTGTAATGGCGAAATTCAAAATTAAAAAAGGTGATTTAGTAGAAATAATTACTGGTGATAAAGAGGATAAAGGAAAGAAGGCAAAAGTTTTACAGGTATTGCCTAAAACTTCACAAGTAATTGTAGAGGGTTGTAAGATTGCAAAAAAAGCTGTAAAGCCAACGGATAAGAATCCTAAAGGTGGTTTTATCAATAAAGAAATGCCAATTCACATTTCAAATGTCAAGAAAGCGGAGGATTAATTTATGTTTGCTTTAAAAACTGCCTACAAAAATGAAATTAAACCAAAGTTGGCAGAGGAATTGGGGATTAAAAATCCTATGCTTTTGCCAAAATTAGAAAAAATTGTAATTAGTGTGGGTGCAGGTATGCATGCAAAAGATACTAAGATTATGCAAAATATTGCCGACACCATTTCATTGATTGCAGGACAAAAAGCAGTGATTACAATTGCTAAGAAGTCTGTCGCAGGATTTAAAATGCGTGAGGGAATGCCTATGGGAGTCAAAGTTACTTTGAGAGGAAATCAAATGTATAACTTCCTTGAGAAGCTTATCGTGATTGCACTTCCAAGAGTAAAAGACTTTAGAGGAGTTCCTCGCAATGGATTTGATGGGAGAGGAAATTATAGCTTTGGTGTGAATGAACAACTCATTTTTCCAGAAGTCGTTTATGATGATATTATGGTAAGTCATGGTATGAATATTACCTTTGTAACTTCAGCTGCAAATGATAAAGATGCGTTTAAGTTGCTTGAGCTTTTTGGCTTACCTTTTGCAAAAGGAAGAAATAATGGCTAAAAAATCTATGATTGCAAAAGCAGCAAGAGCACCTAAATTCAAAGTAAGAGCATATACAAGATGTTCTATTTGTGGAAGACCACATTCTGTTTATAGGGATTTTGGTATTTGTCGTGTCTGTCTCCGTAAAATGGGAAATGAAGGTCTAATACCCGGACTTAGAAAAGCAAGCTGGTAAGGAGAAGATATGGTAAATGATATTATTGCAGATTCTTTGACGAGAATCAGAAATGCAAGTATGAGACGTTTAGATACTACAAACTTGTATTATGCGAAAATCGTAGTTTCTATTCTTGAGGTTTTTCAGGCAAAAGGTTTTATTGAGGGCTTTAAAGTTATAGAGAAAGACAAAAAACATTCTATTAATGTTGTTTTAAAGTATGACGAAAAAGGACGCACGGTGATTAATGAGATTACAAGAATCTCAAAACCGGGAAGACGCGTTTATAAAGGCAGAAATGAACTCAAACGTTTCAAAAATGGTTATGGAACAATTGTTGTAAGCACAAGTAAAGGCGTAATCGCCAACGATGATGCTTATAAGGCAAATGTGGGTGGTGAAGCCCTCTGCAGTATTTGGTAGGAGTATTTAATGTCAAGAGTTGGAAAAAAACCTATTAGCATTCCAAATAGCATTCAAGTGAGCGTAGAAGGAAGCAAAATAGTTTTTAAGGGTGGCAAACTTACAAAAGAGCTAGAGACTTATGGTCGTGTAGGCATTGCGTTAAAAGATGGCGAATTGACTTTCACATTAAATGGTGAAAACGCACAAGCAAAAGCCTATTGGGGAACATATAGGGCTTTGGCAAATAATATCGTAGTAGGTTTGACTGAAGGTTTTACAAAACAATTAGAGATTAATGGTGTAGGTTATAAGGCGGCAGTAAAAGGCAAAGTTTTAGAGCTTGCACTCGGATTTTCTCACCCTATTAACTATGATATTCCAGAGGGTATTGAAATTTCTGTTGATAAAAATCTTGTAACCATTAAAGGTGCAGATAAGCAACAAATTGGACAGATTGCGGCTGAAATTAGAGAGTTTAGACCACCAGAGCCTTATAAAGGTAAAGGTGTAAAATATACTGATGAGCGTATTATTCGCAAAGCAGGTAAAACTTCTAAAAAGTAAGGATAAATAATGACAAATAAAATTATTAGCAAGAAAAGAAGTTTAAGACTTAAAAGGAAATTAAGAATCCGTGCCAAAGTTTTTGGAAGTGCAACAACTCCTAGATTAAGCATTTTCCGCTCCAATAGATATTTTTATGCTCAAGCCATTGATGATACAAAAGGCGTAACTTTGGTCAGTGTAGATGGTAAAAAAATGGGTTTGAAAAACAATAAAGAAGATGTTAAAAAAATTGCTGTTGCATTAGCGGATAGTCTTAAGAAAGCAAAGATTACAGAAGTGCTTTTTGATAGAAATGGCTATTTGTATCATGGTGTTGTTGCAAGTTTTGCCGATTCTCTCCGCGAGAATGGAATTAATTTGTAGGGGATAATATGGAAATCAATAGAGAAGAGTTTGAAGAATATGTTGTAAATATTGGACGCGTAACAAAAGTTGTTAAAGGGGGTCGTAGATTCCGCTTTAATGCTTTGGTAGTCGTAGGAAATAAGGCTGGCTTGGTTGGATTTGGACTTGGCAAAGCAAAAGAAGTGCCTGATGCAATTAAAAAAGCTATTGATGATGCCTTCAAAAATATCATCAAAGTAAATATTAAAGGCACAACTATTGCGCACGATGTGCAAGAGAAATATAATTCTAGCGTTGTTTTACTAAAGCCGGCAAGTGAGGGAACGGGTGTTATTGCTGGTGGTTCAGTTCGTCCGGTATTAGAAAAGGCAGGGATTAAGGACATTTTGACAAAATCATTAGGTTCAAATAATCCTTACAATGTTGTGCGTGCCACCATTGAAGCCCTTTCCAAGGTTAAAGCGTAAAGAGGAGAGAGTATGGCATTAGAAAATCTAGCACCTGCAAAAGGTAGTGTTAAAAAAATTAAAAGAGTAGGACGGGGACAAGGAAGCGGTATGGGCAAAACCTCTACAAGAGGCGGTAAAGGTCAAACTGCAAGAACAGGCTCTAAACAGAAAAGAGGTTTTGAGGGCGGGCAACAACCTTTGCAAAGACGTCTTCCAAAAGTTGGCTTTACAAGTCGTGCAGTCAAGCCTTATGTGATTAATGTAGAATTCATTAAAGCAATTATGAAACTAGAAGAAATTACTTTTGAAACCATTAGAGCGGTTCATAAGTTTCCGTCTTATGCCACAAAGATCAAATTAATTGGTGTAAATGCTAAGAATCTTACATCAAAAATCAAAGATGAAAGAATCACAACAAGCGGACAAAAATAATGAACAAGACAATCGTCAATAAGATTCTTATTACTTTAGGCTTTCTTTTAGCCTATCGTGTATTGGCTTATGTTCCTGTTCCAGGCGTGGATACGACGGTGATTAAAGCTTTTTTTGATAACAACGCTTCCAATGCTTTGGGTTTATTTAATATGTTTAGCGGTAATGCAGTGGAGAGACTTAGTATTATTTCTCTTGGGATTATGCCTTATATTACAGCTTCTATTATTATGGAACTCCTTGCTGCGACATTTCCAAATCTTGGGAAAATGAAAAAAGAACGTGATGGAATGCAGAAATATATGCAAATTATACGTTATACCACTGTTGCGATTACATTGATTCAAGCTATTGGTGTTTCTATTGGATTAAAAAGCTTGGGCACAGGAGCAAATGGCGCAATTATGATTGATATGAATGTTTTTATCGCTATTTCTGCTTTTTCTATGCTCTGTGGAACAATGCTCTTAATGTGGATTGGAGAACAAATTACACAAAGAGGCATTGGCAATGGAATCAGCTTAATTATCTTTGGGGGAATTGTATCTGGAATCCCAAGTGCAATCGCAGGGACATTTAACTTAGTCAATACAAATCAAATTAGTTGGCTTGTGTTGCTGTTTATCGCTGTGGTTATCGTGGTAACTGTTGCTAGCATTATTTTTATAGAATTAGGCGAGCGCAGGATTCCTATTTCTTATTCTCGTAAGGTAGTTATGCAGAATCAAGACAAACGCATTATGAATTACATTCCTATTAAGATGAATTTAAGTGGAGTGATTCCTCCCATTTTCGCGTCAGCTCTTTTAATGTTTCCTAGCACAATTCTGCAAAGCTCCTCTAATAGCGTTGTAATGCAAATTGCTGATTTTTTGAATCCCAATGGTTATTTATATAATGTGTTGATGTTCTTTTTAGTGGTATTTTTTGCATATTTTTATGCTTCTATTGTATTCAATGCGAAAGATATTTCAGAGAATCTTAAACGTCAAGGTGGATTTATACCCGGCATTAGACCGGGCGAGGGTACAGCAAATTTCTTGACGGAAGTTGCAAATAAACTAACCTTTTGGGGTGCTTTATATTTAGCAATTATTGCAACTTTGCCATGGGTTTTGGTAAAAGCTTCTGGAGTTCCATTTTATTTTGGAGGAACAGCTGTTTTGATTGTTGTCCAAGTTGCAGTGGATACAATGCGCAAAATTGAAGCTCAAATTTATATGAATAAGTATAAAACACTTAGTGCAGTGGGATTATAATGTCAATTGCAATTAGAAAGCCCTCTGAAATTGAAGCTTTAAGGGCTGCAAACAGAATTGTAGGCAAAACTCTAAATCATCTTAAAAGCCAAATCAAGCCTGGTATTACTTTAAAAGAACTAGACCAAATGGGCGAAGAAATGATTCGCTCTTGCGGAGCAACCCCTTCTTTTAAGGGGCTTTATGGATTTCCCGGTTCTATTTGTATTTCGGTTAATGAAGTCATTATACACGGAATCCCAAATGATTATAAATTGCAAGAGGGAGACATTGTGGGACTTGATATTGGCACACAACTCAATGGTTGGTATGGTGATGCGGCAATTACTTGCGGTGTGGGTAATATTTCTCAAAGTGATCAGCGGTTGATTGCTTGTTCTAAGGACGCCTTGTATTTTGCTATTAGTCAAATTAAAGTAGGTATGCATTTTAAAGAATTAAGTGCGCTGATAGAGCAATTCATTTTGGATTATGGTTATGTCCCTTTGCGTGGTTTTTGTGGTCATGGAATCGGTAGAAAACCGCACGAAGAGCCAGAGATTCCTAATTATTTGGAAGGAAAAAAAGCTAAGCAAGGTGATAAAATCAAAGAAGGAATGGTTTTTTGTATTGAGCCAATGATTTGTCAAAAGGAAAGTGAGCCTGTCATCTTGGAAGATGATTGGAGTGTAGTTTCAGTAGATGGATTAAGGGGAAGCCATTATGAACACACGGTGGCAATTATTAAGAATAAAGCTGAAATTTTATCTTTGGAATAAAGAGGTCAAAAGGAAAATAAGTGGCAAAAGATGATGTAATTGAAGTAGATGGAATCGTAAAGGAAGCTTTACCAAATGCAACCTTTCGTGTGGAGCTTGAAAATGGACATATTATTTTATGTCATATTGCTGGACGTATGCGAATGCATTATATTAAGATTCTACAAGGCGATAAAGTAAAGCTAGAATTAACTCCTTATAGCTTAGATAAAGGAAGAATTACTTTTAGATATAAGTAGTTTTTAATAAGAATTTAAATATAATCTGCTCTTTATTGCAAAAATTAAACTTAAAACTAAAATTTTTTAGTTTTTAAAGTTTTAAATTGCGACATAGTCGTTTGGGTGATATTGGATAAGCCTTTGAGGACTATAAACTCAATGCCTATTGAGAAATGGGAAGTGATAAAATCTTTTTAAAACATTCCAAAGGCATAGTTTAGATATTTTCTAAATGGGACGCTAAAGTATTATATAAGGCATTTGCCTTTGAAGTTAGGAGTAAGCTATGAAAGTGAGACCTTCTGTCAAAAAAATGTGCGACAAATGCAAGGTTATTAAGAGAAAAGGCGTGATTCGAGTGATTTGCGAGAATCCAAAACATAAACAAAGACAAGGATAAAAGGAAAAATAATGGCGAGAATTGCTGGTGTTGATTTACCCAAAAAAAAGAGAATTGAATATGCTTTAACCTATATTTATGGTATTGGTTTAAAGACATCAAGAGATATTTTAAATGCTGTAAATATTTCTTATGACAAAAGGGTTCAAGACCTTGGTGAAGACGAAATTTCTTCTATTGCAAAAGAAATACAATCTCATCATATCGTAGAGGGTGATTTGCGCAAAAAAGTTACAATGGACATTAAAGCTCTTATGGATTTAGGAAACTATCGTGGTCTTAGACATCGTAAAGGTCTGCCTGTTCGCGGTCAAACAACAAAAAATAATGCAAGAACGCGTAAAGGTAAGAAAAAAACTGTTGGTAGTGCATCAAAATAGGAGTAAATAATGGCTAAAAGAAATGTAAATAAAAAAAGAATTGTTAAGAAAAATATTGCAAAAGGAATCATTCATATTTCGGCTGCTTTTAACAATACAAGCGTAACCATCACAGATGAAATGGGAAATGTTATTTGCTGGAGCACAGCAGGTGCATTAGGTTTTAAAGGAAGCAAAAAATCAACTCCTTATGCTGCTCAACAAGCAGTAGAGGATGCAGTTTCCAAAGCAAAAGAACATGGAATCAAGGAATTAGGAGTAAAAATTCAAGGTCCGGGTAGCGGTAGAGAAACTGCGGTAAAAAGTTTAGGAAGCATTGAAGGCATTAAAGTTTTATGGTTTAAAGATGTTACACCATTGCCACATAATGGTTGTCGTGCGCCAAAACGAAGAAGAGTGTAAGGAGAGATAATGGCTAGATATAGAGGTCCTGTTGAAAAAATTGAAAGAAGATTCGGTGTTAGTCTTGCACTAAAAGGCGAGCGTAGATTAGCAGGGAAAAGTGCATTAGATAAGCGTCCTTATGGTCCGGGACAACACGGGCAAAGAAGAGGGAAAATTTCGGAATATGGGATTCAGCTTCGTGAAAAACAAAAAGCAAGAATGATGTATGGAATCTCTGAAAAGCAATTCCATTCAATTTTCGTTGAGGCGAATCGTTTAGAAGGTAATACGGGAGAAAATCTTGTCAAACTCATTGAAAGAAGATTGGATAATGTTGTTTATAGGATGGGTTTTGCTACGACAAGACGTTTTGCAAGGCAATTGGTTGTGCATGGACATATTCTTGTAAATGGCAAAAAAATAGACATTCCTTCCTTTCTTGTAGAAGTAGGACAAAAGATAGAAATTTGTGAAAAAAGCAAAAAAAATCCACAAATTCAAAGAGCAATTGAGCTAACAAAGCAAACAGGAATCGTCCCTTGGGTAGATGTGGATCAAGATAAAGTATTTGGAATCTTTACGCGCTTGCCAGAAAGAGAAGAGGTAGTAATTCCAATTGAAGAAAGGCTCATTGTTGAGTTGTATTCTAAATAATTTGTAGGAAGGTGTTAGTATGAAAAGTATTAAAACTTCTCCACATGTTCCAACAAAAATTGAGGTAAAGGAAATTAGCGTCAATAGAGTTCAAATCATTGCTTACCCTTTTGAATCAGGGTATGCAATTACTTTAGCGCACCCTTTGCGTAGATTATTGCTTGGAAGTTCTGTTGGTTTCGCTCCTATTGCGTTGCGAATTGCTGGTGTAGCACACGAATTTGATTCCGTGCGTGGTATGGTAGAGGATGTATCACATTTTATCGTGAATCTTAAGACGATTCGCTTTAAAGGTAAAGATGAAAGCGAAAGTATCAGTGTAGATTATAAATTTACAGGTCCAAAGGTTATCACAGGTGCAGATTTGGCTAACGAATTAGTAGAAGTCGTTACTCCAAATGTTCATTTGGCAACCATTAATGAAGATGCGGTATTGAATTTTTCTATTGTAATTTGTAGAGGAATTGGTTATGTGCCAAGCGAAGAGATTCGTAATCAAGTACCAGAAGGTTTTATGCCACTTGATTCTTATTTCACACCCGTTACAAATGTTACCTATAATACTGAAAATATGCTTGTAGAAGATGACCCGAATTATGAAAAAGTGATTTTTGATATTCAGACTGATGGTCAGGTAGAGCCACTAACAGCTTTCAAAAATGCTTTAAGTGTAATGCACAAACAAATGGCTATTTTCAATACAGAACTTAACATTGAAGTGCCAGAAATCAATAATGGAGATGAAGATCGTCCAGAAATCAAAACATTGTTGCAAACTATTGATAGTTTGAATTTTAGCGCGCGTTGCTTTAACTGCTTAGACAGGTCAGGCATTAAATATCTAGGAGAGCTTGTGCTTTTAAATGAAGACCAAATTAAAAACATTAAAAATTTAGGTAAAAAATCTTTAGATGAAATCACCACAAAGCTAGATGAACTAGGTTATCCTGTGGGTAAAGAAATTCCAGAAGATTTGGTTGCGCTACTTAAGAAAAAATTTTCTAACTAAAAAAGGATAAGAAATGAGACACGGACACGGATATAGAAAGCTAGGGAGAACAAGCTCTCACAGAAAAGCTTTACTAAAAAATCTTTCAATTGCTTTAATTACTAGCGAAAAAATTGAAACTACATTGCCAAAGGCAAAAGAATTGCAAAGCTATTTTGAAAAACTCATTACAAAAGCAAAAAAAGGTGATTCTATGGCACATCGTTTGGTTTTCTCTCATTTGCAACATAAAGATTCTGTGAAAAAATTAGTCAAAGAGATTGCACCAAAGTATGCTAGCAAAAATGGTGGTTACACAAGAATTATCAAAACAAGAATGAGGGTAGGCGACGCTGCTACTATGGCAATTGTAGAGCTTGTATAGCTTAGATTTCGTATTTGGTGCTTTTGGTGGTGAATCCCCTAGGCACAAAATGCAAATATTATTTCTCACAACAATACTTGCGCAATAGTGCAAAAACTTGAATCTTTCTCTTGATTTTTATCCTCAAATACCGATATAGTTTATGTGATTTTGTTTAAGGAGTAAGTAATGGCGGTGCAAATGAGTGATATTTATGTTTCACAAGCGGCGTATGATTATGTGAAAAGCCAAAGATTTAGTGAGGCAAAAGAATCAGAAAATACAGATTCTAACAATCCAAACGCAAATTCACTCTTAAGCGAACTTGCAAAGAAATATTCCAATTTTAAGTTTAATGCTAATACACAACAAGGCTTGAATAATCTTAGTATAGCCCCAAACATCTTACAAGAAATGGCACAAGACCCAAAGGTGCGAGAGAAATATGAGGCATTGATTTATGATATAAACGAGCTTGCTAAGAATCCACTTAGGAAGAATCTGCTAGGTGGTGAGATTGAAGCAAGTGGATTTGTGATTAATGCCGATGGTAGCGTGAGTGGTTGGAGTATTAGTCGCTCCAAGAGTGAATCTAACGAGAAAAGCTATATAGAAAAAATGTTAGAAGAGCTAGAAAAAATCCGCAAAGAACGCGAGGAAAAAGAGGGGAGGAAAGAGGATTTTTCAGTAAATTTCACACTAAATGTGAAAGCCTAAAATTTTAAAATATAATTGCTTATACTTCACTGCTATATCGTTCAAATGCAAGTTGCAATCCATAATCTTGCAAATTAAAACACTTGCTGCACGTCCTTGCAAGGTAATGCCAAAAACAATCCATAACTTAGAATCTTGCGATTCCATCGTAGAGTTTTTATTGATACAACATTTACAGATTGTTTTGCTTACAAGGCAGCAGAAAGTCGCCTTTATACTATGCTTTTGGGCGGAATGCTTTGATAATCTCTTCGTCTGTTTCAAGGTAGCTTGCACCGATTAAATCAAGGCAATAGGGAATCGCAGGAAAAACTGCGTCTAGGCATTCGCGGATAGATTTTGGTTTGCCGGGTAGATTGACGATGAGGCTTTTGCCCCGCACACCTGCACTTTGACGAGAAAGAATGGCGGTTGGTACATATTTTAAACTTACTTGGCGCATTAGCTCACCAAATCCCGGAAGCATTTTTTGGCAAACTGCCTCTGTGGCTTCCGGTGTTACATCGCGCGGTGCTGGTCCTGTCCCACCTGTTGTTACAATCAAATCACAAAGCTCCCCATCGGCTAGCTCTATTAGATTGCGCTTAATCTCCTCTAAATCGTCCCCAATCACACGATAAACGCATTCAAATGGCGTGATTAAGTATTGCTCCAAAGTTTCTTTGATTGCCTTGCCCGATATGTCCTCATAGATTCCCGCACTCGCTCTATCGGATAGGGTTAAAACACCGATTTTTGCCTTTTTTTTATTTTTTTCCATTCTTCAAGATTCCTTTATATTAGTATCAATCCATTCTAAAATTTCTAAGGTGTTGTTGAGGTCTAAAAGGGGTAGGGCGCAGGATTCTAGGTTAGGAATACTAGAATCTGTCGCAATAGCTTGAATATAGGGTAAGAATCGCGTATCAAAGGAATCTCTAGCAACACAGATTCTAGGAAAGGGCAATGTTTTTAAGCCCTCTACAAAAAGATAATCATAATCTACAAATTGTCCCACAAGGGATTCTATGCTTAAGGCTTTATGGAATCGCAAGGTGCTTCGCGTTGCTCCTAAAATTGCGACATCAGCACCTGTTTGGTAAAAACGCGCAGAATCCTTGCCCTCTACATCAAAAATTGCCTTATCCTTTGGGTCGTGTTTGATGATTCCTACGCGTTTATTTTGCGCCTTTAGGTGTAGGGATAATTTCTCAATAAGGGTTGTTTTGCCGCTATTAGAATTTCCTGTAAATGCGACTATTTTCATTTTAGCTTAGGATTCCGCTATGGGGTAGTCTATGACTGCGTTCTTTTGCGTAGATTCTTTGTCCATTTTTCAAATCATATTTCCAAATAGGCGCACGATGTTTGAAATCCTCAATGAAATCTTCAAAAATCTCTAATGTTGCGCGTCTTTGTGGGCTAAAAATCCCAGCCATATAGGAGCTTTGGTGGTTTAAAACATCGCCTTTAGAATGTGCCATTCTAAGTAAAACTTCGCTCTCAAGGGCTTTTTTTGCCCAATCCAAGAACCATTGTTCTAATAGTGGAGGATAAATATCAAAGCTTAAGCCCTCGCAGCTATTTTCTGCGCGCACGATTCCGGTAAAGATTGCATTAGCTCCCAAATTGGCTTGTGCGCTTAGGGCAATCCAATCTTTATAAATTGTCGCAGTGTCCAATGCGCCTTCAAAAATTTCTAATCCATCAATTTGGGTTTGCATTTATCCACCACAAACGGGAGGCAATAACACGATTTTATCGCCTTTTTTAATCGGGGTGTCCAATGAGGTAACGATTTCGTTATTTAAGGCAATGGCGCAATCTTTTAGCCAATCTTTTAAATCTGGAATCGCTTGTAATTCTTGTTTTAATGCGTGAAAGTCTTTTGCTTGGCTCTTGAAAGTTTTATTGCCAAGAGGTCCTAAAAATTCAACTTCTATCATTCATTGCCTTGTTTTATAATAAATCTATGCGTTCTTCTTGTATTTGGTATGGCACAAATTCATTGGGCTGATTTTTCATCTCTTTTGTTTCTCTTGGATAAAATTTACCCGGATTTGGTCCGCTGGATTTTATGCTTGGAGTTTTATTGACAGAGAGAATCTTGCCTGTCTTGCCATCTACAAAAAACATAGAATCTTGAGGGTATTTTTGCATTTCTCTTTGCAAAGTTTCATCAAAAGGCGTGAGTGGAGGGACTTTGACAACGACTTTTGGTTCAGCAGCAGGAGTGGTGGCTTGCACGAAATTATCCGCATTTGCAAACGTGCTAATACAAAAAGTCGCAAGTAGGAATCTCAAAGTGGATTTCATAAGTTTTCCTTAAAATTAAATTTAGCTATAATTTTATAACATTTAAACAATAAAGTAAAGGAGAATTGCAATGTTAGACATTGTTTCCACGCAAAATGCACCCCAAGCCATTGGTCCCTATTCTCAAGCAATGGTTGTAAAGGGTATCGTTTATACTTCAGGGCAGATTGGATTAACACCGCAAGGAATCTTAGTAGAAGGCATTGAAGCGCAAACAAGACAAGTACTAAACAACCTTAGCGAAGTTTTACAGGCAGCAGGAAGTAGCTTGCAACAAGTTTTTAAGACAACAATTTTCCTAAGCAATATGGAGGATTTCGCGCTTGTAAATGCAATCTATGCGGAATTTTTCGGAGAGCATAAACCCGCGCGCAGCACGATTGCGGTAAAAACATTGCCCAAAAATGCTTTGGTGGAGATTGAGTGTATGGCGTTGGTGTAGAGCGAAGTGAGATAGCGCAATGCAAATGCAAATTTTAGAATTGTTTGCAAAAATTAAAAGACATATTTATATTGCTTTGGGCATTTATGCTTTTATTTCTGCTTTTTTGCTCTTTGTTTATTTTTTGCAATATTTCAGCTATTCTTTGCATTTGATATTGGGCTATTATTATATTGTGATTGAATCGGTTTTTTATACTATTTATGCCTTGTTTATGGCAAGGGGCATCTTTTTGCTTTCACGGATTAGTAAAAAAAAATTTTTATTTATTGTTTGATTGATTTGTTTTTGGTTTATGTATGCAATGTTTTAGACCATAGTAGTTTATCAGTTTATCTTAGTCCTGCCTCTAATAAATTTTACCTTACTTACAACTTGCTTAAATGGACGATTACAATAAATTATGCTTTATATATGTGGGAGTTATTCAAAATAAGCAATAAAAATTTTTTTATATATTCCTTGATTGCTGCTATTTTATCTGTGAGTGTAGGTTTATTTGATTATATCTTTTGGTTTTTTGGGCTTTTTAAATTGTTTTTGAGTTGGTTAGCTTTTTTGGCTTTTGTGATAGCTTGGATACAATTCAAGCAAATTCCTGCAAAAAAATATTTTTAATACAGAAGATAAAGATAAATTTTTATCTTTGTTCTCTTGTTTAAATTTGTGAGGAATCATAAGTAAGTATTTGATAGATTGTGCTATTTTGAATTTTAATTCTTGAAATGGGCGTTATATTGGAATCTAAGTCGCTACAAACTACTATATCCTTGCAAGGAACAAATACAATAAAAACTGAAGCGATCCATAATGTCGTGTAACTTTAAGTTTTGCAATGAAATCTTTACAGAGATTCCACATTATGGATTTGCGCTAAAGCGGGTAAATGCTATTCGCAAATGTTCTTTCTCCTTGTAGATGTTTTTCTACTAGATTCACAAGATTCTTACTTTGTTTTTGCAGAGAGGTGGAAAACTACGAAGCCTGAATTGTTTGCACTCATTGAAGCGGGATTTAAAATGCGTGAGAAAATCTACACGCAAGAAATGTATAATGAGGAAATTCAATCCCTGATTAAATCCATTGACCCCCGCACGCTTCCCTCTCATCAGATATACAAAAATAACTCCTTTTAGATTCTTAATTTACAATACGCTTTCTCTTTGCTTCAAGTAATCTTAATAAAATTTTAGATAAAATCCCGTCTTTTATTAGCTTTAATAAAAAGAACTTCAAATTTTAAGGAATTGTAGATGTATGCAATCATTGCGAATGGAGGCAAACAATACAAGGTGCAAGAAGGCGATGTTATTTTGCTAGATTGTTTAAACCTTGAGCCAAAGTCAAAAGTTGAAGTGAGCGAAGTTTTAGCAATCTGCGAGGGTGAGGATATTAAGCTTGGTGCGCCTTATGTAAAGGGCGCAAAAGTAGAGCTAGAAGTTATCAATGAGGGCAGAGGCAAGAAAGTCATCACTTTTAAGAAACGTCGCAGAAAAGATAGTAAAACAAAACGAGGCTTTAGACGAGATTTTACGCGTGTGCGCGTGGTAAAAATTGCGGCTTAAGATTGTTAAGGAGTTGAAATGGCACACAAGAAAGGTCAGGGTAGCACCCAGAATAACCGCGATTCTGCGGGACGCCGCTTAGGTGTTAAAAAGTTTGGTGGGCAGTTTGTTCGTGCGGGCAATATTATTATCCGCCAAAGAGGCACAAAAGTGCATCCCGGAAATAATGTAGGAATAGGCAAAGACCATACGATTTTTGCATTAATTGACGGAATCGTTTCTTTTGAAAGAAAAGATAGAGAACGCAAAAAAGTCTCTATTATCCCAGCTTCTTAAAGCTTCTTTAGCGGGATTCCGCTTTGGGATTCCGCCTAATTTATTAATATAGTTTTTTGGGTTTTGATTTTAATATTAATCCTTTTTGGTATTCAAATCACAATTCGCAGTGGAATCCTAAGCTAAACTTTTAAGGTTATTTGATGTTTGTTGATAGCGTTGAAATCTTTGTGTCTTCTGGCAAAGGTGGCGAGGGCGCAGTTTCGTTTCGTAGAGAGAAATTTGTCCTAAATGGCGGACCTGATGGCGGCGATGGTGGCAAGGGTGGAAATGTGTATTTTCAAGTGGATAGAAATACCGACACACTTTCGCATTTCAGAGGGCATAAGACTTTCAAGGCTCAAAATGGCAAGCCCGGGGAAGGACGCAATAAATATGGTAAAAAGGGTGAGGACTTAGTGATTATCGTCCCGCCCGGAACGCAGGTTTTTGATAGCCAAAGCGGAGAGCTTTTGCTAGATTTGGTAGAGGAATCCCAAAAGATTCTGTTTTTGGAGGGTGGCAAAGGTGGCTTAGGCAATGTGCATTTTAAAAGTGCCATAAATCAACGCCCAACCTATGCACAAAAGGGGCTTTCGGGCATTGAAAAGCAAATCCGCTTGGAATTGAAATTGATTGCCGATGTCGGACTTGTAGGCTTTCCAAATGTTGGAAAATCCACGCTTGTATCGGTGCTTTCTAACGCAAAGCCCAAAATTGCGAATTATGAATTTACAACACTGATTCCAAAGCTTGGAATCGTTAATGTCGGGGAGTATCAATCCTTCGTGATTGCGGATATTCCCGGAATCATTGGGGGAGCAAGCGAGGGAAAAGGCTTAGGCTTAGAGTTTTTGCGCCACATTGAGCGCACGCGATTTTTACTTTTTGTGCTAGATTTGGCAAATTATCGCACATTACAAGAGCAGTTTGGGACATTAAGAGCGGAGTTAGAACATTTTAGCGTAGAGCTTTCTCGTCGCCCTTTTGGCATTATGTTTTCTAAGCTTGATGTGCAACAAAATGCGGAATCGCAAGACATTCAAGAGGAGATTGCAAAATTTTTGAACGCCTTTCAATTCCAATTAACGCAAAGAGAATCTAGCGGTCTTTTTATCCAAAAGGACAAGCGAGATTTTGGCAAAGATTATGATTGGAGTATGCCTCTTTTTGCGCTTGGTGTTTCAAGTGTCAGTGGAGAAAATTTAGAATCCTTGCGATTCCTTTTATATTCTTGTTTAAAGGATTTTGATGCGCAAAAATAGAATTGTGATTAAGGTGGGTAGTGCGATTTTGGTAGAGAATCAAAAGGTGAATCTCGCGCGCATAGAGGCATTCGCGCGATTAATTAGCGAACTGAATGTAGCTTATGAAGTGATTTTGGTGTCCTCTGGAGCGGTGGCTTCGGGCTTCACTGCGCTAGAATTGGACAAAACGATTCTAGCAAACAAACAAGCCTTAGCGGCGATTGGACAACCGCTTTTAATGCAAATTTACGCCAAAGCCTTGCAACCTTATGGAATCCTAAGTGCTCAAGTGTTGTTTTCGGGTTATGATTTGGATTCAAGAAAACGCACCCAAAATGCGCGCAATGCAATGGAAGTGTTGTTAAAAAACAAGGTTTTGCCAATCATTAATGAAAACGATGTAACCACAACAGGTGAGTTGATGTTTTTGGGCTTTGGTGATAACGACCAACTTTCTGCTTATGTTACACATTTTTTTGACGCTTCGCTTTTGGCGATTCTAAGCGATATTGACGGATATTACGAAGAGAATCCCAAAGACAATCCCAACGCAAAAATGCGCAAAATCGTAACAGAAATTTCGCAAGAAGAATTACAAGCAGAAGCGACACCCAACAATGCCTTTGCCACAGGCGGAATCGTAACAAAGCTAAAAGCAGCGCAGTTTTTATTGGAGAATGGGCGTGAAATGTTTCTCTCTAGTGGCAAAGATTTGAATATTTTAAAAGATTTTTTGCTTCATTCTAAGCATAGCAAAGGCACATTATTTACTACTCGTTCGTTCTCTTAGTAGCTTAATTTAAGAAAGCAGTTTTTGCATTGTGCAAACTTTTGCGTTATGTAAATGCAGAGAAAATGTTAAGCAAATTTTTGTTAAAATCCGCTACTTAATCTTGATTTAAAATCTTTTAAAAGAAACTGCAAATGGAAGAATTATTTACGCAATGGCTGCAAGAATATGGCTACATTATTTTGTTTATTTGGAGCACTTTAGAGGGTGAGCTTGGATTGATTATGGCTGGAATTATGTGCCATACAGGGCATATGACGATTCCTATTGCGATTATTGTCGCTGGACTAGGCGGATTTGTGGGAGACCAAGTCTATTTCTATATTGGACGCTACAATAAGCAATTCATTTATAAAAAGCTCAAAACTCAAAGGCGCAAATTTGCCCTAGCGCATTTGCTCTTACAGCGATATGGCTGGCCTATTATTTTTGCGCAAAGATATTTGTATGGTATGCGCACGGTGATTCCAATGAGTATTGGTGTAACGCGATATAGCGCGAAAACTTTTGCTTTTATCAATCTCATCAGTGCGCTTGTTTGGGCGGCAATTACAATTTTGTTAGCCTATTTTTTTGGCGAACAATTGCTTAAAATTGTGCATTATGCTAAGGAGCATTATTATATTGCGATTCCATTTGCGCTGATTTTGGGTGGTGGAATCTATTATTATATGCACAAAGCCACAGTAAAAGCTGAACAAAAAATGACAGGAAAGTAAAATGAAAATCTTAAATCTTAAAAAACAAGCGGAACTAGAAATCGTCCTTTTGCGCGATAAAAAATTGCCAAAATCCTTAACTAAAGCCGAAAAGGACGCACTAGAGATTCAAAATTACAAAGGAGAGGGTTGCTGCTTTTTGGCAACAAGCAAGAAATTTTTTGTAGGAATTGAGAGCTATAATTATCCCTTTCCAAATGCCGTGCGCGATGCGCTTGCCAATGCAGTAGGAAGCATTAAAAAGTTGCGGGTAAAGTCTGCTTCACTTGTAGTGGAATCGCAACAAGAGGCAAAAGAGGTTTGCGAGGGAATCTTGCTTGGTTCTTATGCATTTGATACCTTTAAAAGCAAAAAGAGTGAAAACAATCTTCAAGAAATCTATTTAAGCTCTACGAAGTTAGAACAAAAAATGCTTGCACAAATCATCAAAGAATCCCAAATTTTGAGTGAGAGTATCAATCAAGTGCGTGAGTTGATTAACACTCCACCGATGATTGCGACACCGAAATATGTTGCGAACTTTGCGCAAAGAATCGCAAAGGAATCGCAAATAGAATGCAAGGTATATGATGAAAAGTTTTTAGAAAAAGAAAAAATGGGTGCGTTTTTAGCAGTAGCAAAAGCAAGCGCAAACAAGCCTTATCTTGTGCATTTAAGCTATAAACCCAAAGCAACAAAGAGCAAAAAGCTACCTAAAATCGTGCTAGTTGGCAAGGGCTTGACTTACGATTCTGGCGGGCTTAGTCTCAAGCCGGGCGATTATATGACGACAATGAAATCTGACAAAAGCGGTGCGTGCGCGGTAATCGGGATTTTAGAATCTGTGGCGAAATTAGGAGTGCAAGCCGAAGTGCATGGAATCTTAGGATTGGCTGAAAATATGATTGGCGGGAATGCGTATAAGCCTGATGATATTTTGATTGCGCGGAATCAAAAAAGTATTGAAGTGCGCAATACTGACGCGGAGGGACGTTTGGTGCTAGCGGATTGTTTAAGCTTCGCAAGTGATTTGAAGCCGGATTTTTTGATTGACTTAGCCACACTTACAGGGGCTTGCGTTGTGGCTTTGGGCGATTATAGCACGGGAGTTATGGGATACAATCAAAAGCTTAAGGAGAATTTCGCCAAAGCAGCTTTTGAGGCAGGAGAGTTAAGCGGAATCTTGCCTTTTAATCCTTATTTAAGAAAGCTATTTAACTCTGAAGTAGCGGATTTGTGCAATATTCCTTCTAGTCGCTATGGAAGCGCAATTAGTGCGGGAATGTTTTTAGGCGAATTTGTCGCGGAATCTTTAGTGCAAAAATGGTTGCATTTAGATATTGCAGGACCTGCGTATGTAGAAAAAGCTTGGGGAGTAAATCCTTTTGGGGCGAGTGGTGCAGGGATTCGTGCAGTTGTGCAGTTTATCTTAAATCAAACAAAATAAAGGAAGTTTTATGGGATTATCAATCGGAATCGTAGGGCTTCCAAATGTCGGTAAATCCACAACTTTTAACGCACTAACTAAGACACAAAACGCACAATCTGCGAATTATCCTTTTTGCACGATTGAACCAAACAAAGCAATCGTACCTGTGCCTGATACGCGACTTTTGGAGTTGGCAAAAATTGTCAATCCACAAAAGATTCAGCATTCTGTGGTGGAGTTTGTGGATATTGCGGGGCTTGTCAAGGGAGCGAGCAAGGGCGAGGGCTTAGGAAACCAGTTTTTGGCAAATATTAAAGAAACCGAAGTGATTTTGCATATCGTGCGTTGCTTTGAGGATTCCAATATTACGCACGTGGAGGGAAGCATTGAACCTTTGCGTGATGTGGAAATCATTGAAACTGAATTATTAATTGCCGATATGCAGACTTTGCAAAAACGCGTGGAGAGACTTGCAAGAAGCGCAAAAAGTGGCGTAGATAAAGAAGCAAAAGCGCAGTTAGAAGTCGCCAATGTGCTTTTGGCACATATTGAGAGTGGTGCGCCTGTGCGGACATTTCAAGAAAAAGAAAATGAATGGTTTTTGCTCTTGGATAAAGAATTGCGATTCTTGACAAACAAAGAAATCATTTATGGCGCAAATGTAGATGAAGCGGGCTTGGAATCCGATAATGACCTTGTCGTGCAATTAAAGAAATATGCAAAGGAGCAGGGCGCAGAGGTGATTAAGCTTTGCTCTAAGATTGAAGAAGAGTTGGTAAGCTTGAGTGAGGAGGAGCAGGCGGAATTTCTCCAAGAATTAGGCGTGAGCGAGAGTGGATTAGACGCGATTATTCGCTTGGGATTTGAGAAGCTTGGCTTGATTAGTTATTTTACTGCTGGCGTGAAAGAAGTGCGTGCTTGGACAATTCATAAAGGGGATAAGGCACCTGTGGCTGCAGGGGTGATTCACAAAGACTTTGAAAAGGGCTTTATTCGTGCCGAAGTCATTGCTTATAGGGATTTTATTAAATATGGTGGCGAGGCGAAATCCAAAGAAGCGGGCGCAATGCGCGTGGAGGGAAAGGACTATATCGTGCAAGATGGTGATGTGATGCACTTTAGGTTTAATGTGTAGATAGCTTATTGTTGATTGCTTGATAAAAATTGTGAGATTGATTTAAAAGTTAAAATAAAAGGAGCGTGAAATGACACCAAATAAAACAAAAATACAAGACTTTTTTCAAGGAGAAAAGCAATATACAATCCCTGTTTATCAAAGGGCGTATTCTTGGGAAGAAAAACAATGGAAAGACTTTTTAGCTGATTTAGAGGAAGCAGCAAAGGGAAATAATCAATATTTTTTTGGCAATGTTTTGCTTGAATTAAATACTGCAGACAAAGCGAATGATATTATTGATGGGCAGCAACGCATTACCACGATTATTATTTTTGCAAGAGCTTTATGCAATATTTTGCACGATAGAGCAAAAAATAAAACACTAAGTAGCGAAAGAAGCAATGAGGATTTTCTAAAATATATAGAAGAGGATTATTTAATCAATCGTTCTAAAGCCAAGATTCAGGCAGTAGAATACGATAGGGATTATTTTAAAGATGTGATTATTTGCAATGACGATAAAAAACACAAGCCACAAACTCCCTCACAAAAGCGCGTTAAAGAGGCGAAGGCATTTTTTATCAAGGAGTTGCAAAGAAAAGAAACTAAAGAGATTTTGGCTATTTTTGAAACTTTGCAAAATGCCGAGATTCTAAGCATACCTTTTGCCAACAAAAAAGATTCTGTTTTGATGTTTGAACTACAAAATAATCGTGGCAAAGAGCTTACGAATATGGAAAAACTCAAATCTTATCTTGCTTATCAAATTTATACTTACTGCGATAAAGAGGCTGCAGAAATAAAGCTTAAGGAAATAACAAGTATTTTTGAAACAATTTATCGTTTGATTAATGACATAAAAACCGATGAAGATTCCATTTTAAATTACTTTAATATTTATTATTCTAAATTTGGTTTTAATTATAGAGAAAATGATGATAGCCTGAATTACAAAAAAGAATATAAAGACGACACAAAAGATAAAAGCAATGATGAAAAAATTGCTTGGATTGAGGATTATACAAAAGAGCTTAAAAATGCTTTTGTAAATTTCAAAGAATTTGAAAATTCTCAAAGTGCTTATAAAGAATATTTAATCTATCTCAAGATATGGGAAGTATATCCTTTTATATTAAAAGCATATACAATATTTAAGGATAAGCAACAACTAGAGCAAATTTTTAAAGCTTTGGAAATTATTGCTTTTAGAGATAGGCTCGTGCGCACAAGAGCCAATTTAGCTTCGAGACTTAATAATGTTTTAAAAGATTTTGATAGTGTGGAAAAACTTGTTTCGGGATTACAAAAGATTTGTAGTGATGTTAAGCATTGGCGTGATGAAGCAGTAGAGGAATCCTTGTGGAATATATATGAGGAAAGCGATACAAATACCATTGCTTATTTGTTGATGCGATATGAAAATCATTTAAGGGGAGAAAATGCTAAAACAAAGTGCTATGATTTCACGCTTAAAGAAATTAAAGAACCTCAAATAGAGCACATTGCTCCACAAACAGAAAGTGGTGAAAAGTTAGCTAGTGGCTATTGTAAATACGATAAAGATTTTTATGATGAGTGTTATTTGCATTGCATTGGAAATCTTTTATTGATTGGAGCTTCTCACAATGGGGCTATTGGCAACAAACCTTTTAAGGACAAACTTGTAAGTTATGAAGACTCCCCTTTAATGCAACAAAAAGAAATAAAAGATTTTGCAAAAAATGAAAAATGGGATAAAGAATCTATAAAGAAAAGAGATGACAAATTAGCAGATTTTGTGCTTACAATGTGGAGTTATAAATAAAATTTATAATGAGTGAGTTCCCCATGCCCCACCTCCACCTCTCCCAAGCCAATAGCCAAAAGGCTTTTAATATCATTGAGCAATGCCAAATCAAGCAGGCTTGGCAAAGCATCGGCGCACAAATCAATCTGATTGGTTCGCTCAAAATGGGCTTGCTTGCCAAACATCGCGATATTGATTTTCATATCTACACGCCCAAGCTCGATGTTGCGCAGAGTTTTGCAGCGATGGCACAGATTGCAAAGAATCCAAAGATTGTCCATGTCAAATATCGTAATCTTTTAAACGAAGAAGATTCATGTTTGGAATGGCACGCGTGGTATAGGGACGAGGAGGAATGGCAGATAGATATGATTCATATCGTGCAGGGTAGCAAATATGCAGGATACTTTGAAAAACAAGCCGAGAGAATCCTTGCAGTGATGAGTGAGCAGCAAAAGGAGACGATTCTAAAGCTTAAGTTTGAAATTCCCGATAATGTGAAAATTGCAGGGATAGAAATTTATCAAGGGGTAATAGAGGGCGGGGTGCGAAATTTTGAGGAATTGCAACAATGGCGAGTCAATCACCCACAAAATGGCATTGTGAAGTGGATTCCAAATTCACTTTAAAGATTTTAATTTAACTAAAATTAAGGATACATTTAATTTAAAAGAGCTCAGGCAATCCATAAAATATTGTAGAATTTTAGGCATTTGCGTTATAAGTTAAAGCCACTAAAGCGAAGCAATTTTTATCCTTTTCCTATTTGAATCTTTCAATTTCCTCTTTTATAATATTATCCGAATCCAAAAGAGATTCATAGTTTTTCTTGCTTTGTTCTATTACTTCATCAAACTTAAAACCAAGCATAACGATACGATAAAGATTGGGTTTGTATTTTCTCCAATTATATAAAGTGCTGACATCAATATCCAAATAATATGCCATATCTCGTTTAGTTTTTTTCGCCAAACCTTAATCCTTACATTTCCTAGCTCTTTTTTTATTTTACATTAAATTTTATTTATTCAAAACACTTGAAATATTCAATTTAAA
>NZ_JAIEFA010000054.1 GCF_029067145.1 Helicobacter sp.
CAATAAATAACTTAGAAAAATAAAAACTTTTACGATTCTTTTAGTTAAATATTTTTTTACTTAATCTTTTAGTTACTTTCGTTTGAGAGAGTCTTATTGCATAATTTCTATTAATTGTTGCACGCTCTCTTCATAGCTAATTGCCTCATTGTAACTTTGCTTTAAATATTCTTCCATTTTCTCTTTTTTAGCTATGGCTTCATCCAAATCCTTATCACTTCCTGCCTGATAAGCTCCAATTCTAATTAACACTTCATTTTCTTTGATAGCAGAATATAAGCGACGAAACTTCCTTGCTGCCTCTATATGCTCTCCAGTTGCTACATCACCCATTAACCTTGAAGCAGAATTTAAAATATTAATCGGGGGATAGATTCCAAAATCCGTCAAAGAGCGGTCTAATACAATATGTCCGTCTAAAATACTTCTACTTTGGTCTGCAATCGGGTCGCTCATATCATCACCTTCCACCAATACCGTAAAATATGCCGTAATAGAGCCGTGTCCTTCCTCCTTGCCTGCTCTTTCCATTAATTGAGGCAAAAGCGTTAAAACAGAGGGTGGATAGCCCTTGCTTGTTGGTGGCTCACCAAGCGCAAGCCCAATTTCTCTTTGTGCCATCGCAAAACGCGTTACAGAATCCATAATAAATAAAACATCTTCACCTTTTGCTTTAAAATATTCTGCAACACTCATTGCGGCAAACGCACCATATTTTCTCATCAAAGGCGAATCATCACTCGTAGCGACTATAAGCACCGTGTTTGTCAAATCTCCCCCTAAATTTTTCTCCACAAACTCCGGCACTTCTCTCCCACGTTCTCCAATAAGCGCAATCACTTTAATCTTTGCAGTTGCACCACGCACAATCATTCCCATAAGAGTAGATTTTCCAACCCCACTTCCCGCAAAGATTCCTAGTTTTTGCCCCTTACCACAAGTCAATAATCCATCAATACTTTTCACACCCACACTAAACACTTCATTAATCATACCACGCCGCATTGCTGCAATAGGGGGACGAATAATGGGCATTGCACCTTCTGCCTTTAAAATCCCCTTGCCATCTATGGGTTCTCCTAACGGATTAATCACTCTTCCAAGCAATTCAGGACCGATAGGAATCTGTAATCCGCGCGTGTTTAGATAAACCTTATCTCCCACTTTCATACCTTCAATAAAAGAAAAAGGGGTGATTTTAAAATTATCTTTTTCTAATGCTGTAACCATACCCATTGCACTATTGTCTTCACCTACAATTCGCACAATATCACCAATATGCGGAATCAACCCATCTGCTGATAAAAATCCCTGTTCTACTTTAACAATTAAACCAAATGCGGGAGACAGATTTAGACCATTTAAACGCTCTTTTAGATTTTGTAGGGACATTATTAGGGCTCTTTTATTTTGATTTCAACGAAGTGAAATTTTAATATATTTTTACTAAAATTATAACTTCAAAGAATCAAAATTCGTTTTCTTTTGTTTTAGTTTTACTTTAAAGGATAAAAATGCCAAAAATCAGTGTATTTGGCGGTGGAGCTTGGGGGAGAGCCCTACATCTCGCCTTTAGCAAAACAAATCATTGCTCCATTGTTTCGCGTAAAAATTTAGGAATAGAATCGCAAATTTCATCACAAGCCGCACAAGAAAGTGAATTTTTTATTGTTGCGATTGCGAGTTCCGCTTTACATTCTTGGCTTGCAACCTCACCCTTACCAGCAAACTCTAAAATTCTAGTTGCCTCCAAAGGAATCGCACAAGGACAATTCGTAAGTGAGATTTTTGAATCTTTTTATCCTCAAAGCAAACTTTGCTTCTTGGCTGGACCAAGCTTTGCCAAAGAAGTGCAAGATTCGCTTCCCTGCGCATTAAATATCCATTCCAAAGAAATTTGTTATGCCAAAGAATGGTTACAATTGTTCCCGAATTTTATCAAGCCCTATGCGTGCAATGATGTCATAGGAGGTGAAATTGGGGGAGCTTACAAAAATGTCATCGCGATTGCAAGTGGAATCTGTGAAGGAATGAAACTCGGAAACAATGCGCGTGCTTCACTTGTGGCACGAGGACTTGTAGAAATGACACGTTTTGGAGAATATTTTGGAGCTCAAGATTCTACATTTTTAGGCTTATCTGGTGCGGGAGATTTATTTTTAACTGCTAACTCAATGCTCTCACGCAATTTTCGTGTTGGAATCGGATTAGCATCGGGTAAATCTCTAATGGCTGTCTTAGAAGAGATTGGGGAAGTAGCAGAAGGAGTAAAAACTTCTAAAGAAATTTACTTAATGAGCCAAAAATATGGAATCTACACACCTATCGCCCAAGAAGTCGCATTAATTATGGATGGCAAAAGTCCAAAACAAAGCTTGAATGATTTAATGAAAAGCTAAAAATACGAGAATAAATAAAAAATTTAATAAAAAAATTGAAAGATTTAAAAAAATAGCAAATTACAAAAGAGCCAAATGCACTCAAAAAAAATGGAGTGCAAATCTATCAAAGCCCTAAAAAGGGCGAATTTAGAAAGTGCGCTTCAAAAGTTCTTCTGGACGCAAAATAGTAATGATTCTATCGTCTCTTTTTCCGACACCATAAATCAAGCTTTCATCTTGACTGATTGTCTCTGGTGTTGGGTCAATATCAGATTCTCTGATTCGCACTGCCTCTGTTAAGCGGTCAATAACGAATCCAGCACGTTCTTCTTGATTACGAATCACAATATAACGTGTATCTTCTGTTGGTTTTTCGTAAGGTAAGCCAAATTTTAGGCGCAAGTTAATTAATGGAACAACCCATCCACGCATATTAAACACACCAAGAACATAATTAGGCACTCCGGGCACTCTTGTATATTCTAAGGGTTTAATAATCTCTTGAATACTCAAAATTGGCACTGCATATTCTTCTGAACCAACCACAAAGGCAACAAGCTGAATGACATTTTCTGTCTCGACAGGTGGCTTTTTTTGTTCTTGTTGTTTTTGTAAAACATCTTGTAATTGATTACTCATTATTCTGTTACCTCCACAGTTAGGTTAATATTTCGTTTGACAACATTCATCAAATATTCTGGTGAATAAGGTTTCGTAATATACTCTGTCATTCCTGATTCTACACCACGCATTCTATCGGTTTTACTAGTTCGGCTTGTAACTGCCATAAGCGGTAAATTTTTAAACTTAGCATATTTACGAATCTCTGCTGCTAGTGTGTAGCCGTCCATTTTCGGCATTTCAATATCAATCAAAACAGCATCAAAATGTTTATCGCCATTTTTAATAATATCTAATGCCTCAACACCATTTGTCGCTTCTGTTAAAGTGATGCCTAGTGGTTTTAGAGATTTTTTCATTATTGCTCTATCTGTCATAGAATCATCTACAATTAAGACTTGATAATCACTTGGAGAAGTTTTTTCACGTTTTGTATCGCTTTCTTCTTTGAGCTTATTAATGCTGACTTTAACTTGTTTTGCCATTTGCATCATTGCTGCAATATCCACAATCAATGTTACTCTACCATCGCCACGAATTGTTGCACCTGCGATTCCTTCAGTTCCTTTCAAATAAGAACCTAAAGATTTGATAACAACCTCTTCTTGTCCGATAAGAAAATCTACGATAATACCAATTTTATTTTCCGCCAAACCAATCACGACAACATAGGCTTGTTCTGAATCATCAAAAACAGAATCCACACCAAAAATATCTGCTAAACGCACAAGTGGCAATACTTCATTTCTTAAGCGTAAAACACTTTTGTTTTCCACTGTGTAAATTTCATCTTGCGAGATTCTAACTGTCTCAATAACTGAAGCAAGTGGAATCGCATAAAATTCTTCTTGCACACCAACAAGCAAAGATTGAATAATTGCCAAAGTAAGAGGAATTTTAAGCTTCAAAGTAGTGCCTTCACCATGAACACTCTCTACATCAATAATACCATTAAGTTTTTCAATATTAGTCTTAACGACGTCCATTCCAACTCCGCGTCCACTTACATTGGTAACGACTTTAGCAGTTGAAAATCCTGCTCTAAAAATTAATCCATAAGCTTCTTTATCTGTCATAGAATCCGCTTCGCGCTCACTGATAAGACCCTTTTCTACGGCTTTAGAACGCAACACATCGGGATCCATTCCCTTACCATCGTCTTTAATCTCTACAACAATATGATTCCCCTCATTATAAGCTTTAAGCTCAACTGTTCCTTTCTCTGGCTTGCCTGCTGCGGCTCTGTCCTCTTTAGATTCCACACCGTGGTCACACGCGTTTCTAATCAAATGCACTAATGGGTCGCCGATTTCCTCTACGATAGACTTATCAAGCTCTGTTTCCTCTCCACTGATAACCAAATCTATTTCTTTACCAAGGTCTCTTGAGAGGTCACGCACCATACGAGGGAATTTATTAAACACCCTACCAATTGGCAACATTCTTGTTTTCATAACTGCAAGTTGAATATCTGTAGTTACCATAGACACACTCGCAACAACTTGGTTAAGCTCTTCTAAGAATTTTTCTCCCTCATAACGTTCTTCCACATCATTGTAGATTTTAATCAAGCGGTTTTTACCAAGAACAAGCTCACCAATTAGATTCATTAAACTATCAAGACGCTTAACATCTACACGAATTGTTTGTTCCATAGCAGTAGCTGGCGCTTTGCTTTCCTCGCCTCCTGAACGTGGTTTTGCGGCTGGTTTAGCAGGAGCTGGCTTTGGCGCAGCCGCGGCTGCAGGTTTGGGTGTGGCTGCAGGTGCTGGTTTAGGAGCGGCAGGAGCAGCTGCTTCTCCAACTTCTCCTGGAGCCTGCACATCATCTAATTCACCTTTCGCACGTTTTTCTTCACGTTTTTTCTTATCCTCTTCTTGTCGTTTATTAAGCAATCTCTCAATTTCTTTTTCTACTTCTTCAGGAGACATATTGGCATAGTCTGGCTCTGGCTCATCTGCGGCTGGTTCTGGTGCTGCAGCTGCTGGTTCTGCCGCAGGTGCTTCTGCAGGAGCTGGCGCAGCTTGTGGAGTTTCACCTTTTGAAATTGCATCTAATCTCTCAACTACACCTGCAATATCTCCATCTAAACCTGTATTAGCGTCTGTTCCTGTGTCTCTAATTGCATTTAATAGTTTTTTCATAAAGTCAATAGATTCCAAAACTACATCCATAATATCTGGAGTAATCGCTAATTCACCATGTCTTGCTTTGTTTAATACATCTTCCATATGATGTGTTAAATGTGTTAGCACTGAGAAATTCAAAAATGAACCGGAACCCTTAATGGTGTGAGCTACCCTAAAGATTCTATTTAATAGGTCTAAATCGTCAGGGTTATTTTCTAATTCTACCAAATCTTGGTCAAGTTGCTCAACCATTTCAAACGCTTCAATTAGAAAATCCTCTAGTATTTCTTGCATTTCATCCATAATTATACCTTTCCTTAAAAATAAAATTTACGCTAATTGCTGCTGTATTTATTGACAATTCTTGTAATTTCATCGTGAAATTTATTTCCATCAAATTTCACAAGATAAGATTCCGCACCTGCCTCTTTACCTCTACTCTCGCTAAACTTATCGCTAATAGAAGAGCTAAAAACAATCGGAATCTTAGCAAATCTTGGGTCTTCTTTCACTTTAGCCGCAAAGTGGAATCCGTCCATTTGAGGCATTTCAATATCAGAAATGATAATCTTAAGTTGAGAGATTAGATTATCTCCATAATTTTCATAAAGTTTATCAAGCTTTTGAAGTCCCGCTTCTCCATTGCTTGCTTCTGCTACATCAAAGCCCATTTTCTCTAAAAACTCTTTTAAGATTTTTCTAGCAATCGCACTATCATCAAGCACAAGGGCTAATCCACTAAATTTATTATATGAACGTTCTGCACTCATTTCAGGATGATAGAATCCTAAATCTTGGACAATGCTTTCTAAATCCAAAACCAACAAGACTTGGTCTCCCTCAATCCTTGTAACGCCAGTAATTTTACTTTTATCCATATTAGCTTCTATAGAAGAACTAAAATGTGCTGGCTCAATGTCTTTCCAATTAATTCTACGAATTCGTTTTGCCTCATGCACAATAAAGCCTATCATAATATTATTAAATTCCGCAATAATCACGCGTGGTTTAATTTTTTTATTCTTAGGAACTTCAACATTCATCCATTTTGCAAGGTTAATCACAGGTATAACAACCCCTCGCAAATCAAAGATTCCCTCTATATAGTCAGGCACTCCCGGCAACTCTGTAAGTTCTGGCAAGCGAATTATTTCATTAACTTTTGCAACATTAATTCCGTAAATCCCCTCATACAATTTACCTTTTTCAAGTTTATGAATTCTAAAATCTACCAACTCCATTTCGTTGGTTCCAACTTTTAGAGTATCATCACGTTCAAAGTTTGACACCTCATAACTCCTTTTCAATTAAGGATAAACAATAATTTGTATATTCTACAACAAAATACTTTTTTTTACAAGCAAAAAAAGGTAGCCCTATGTAATTCATTTGATGAAATTTTACATTTTTACCCCAATGAAAATGCCCTTCTATAATATAAGAATCGTTTGAAATATTTAAGTTTTTTTTATATTTATTAACGCGTAAAAGTGCTAATTTATCGCTATCAATAAGTGATTTATTTATATTTTTTGTCCTTTGTTTTTGCTTCTTTTTGTTTTGTAAATAATGCAAGATTTGAGGATACAGAAAAAAAGAAAAAAAATCTAAAAATTTAATAAAAAAATGTTGGCGAATCATTTTGGTATAAAATGTGTAATGCCAATTCAAAAATATATCTCCGTGTGCCAAATAAGCTTTCTTTTCTCCAAAGTCAAAACAAACAGGTTGGGCATTCAATGGAAAATAACGAATATTTTTAAAATAAGGAATTTGTGATAATAAAAAATCGTGATTCCCTTCAAAATAATAAATTTCGTGCTTGAAAGACAACTGCTCTAACAATTCAAGCGTTTTTTGATTATCTTTCAAAGTTTGCTGAACACTACCAACTAGAAAATCAAAAATATCTCCCATAAGAAAAATCTGCCGACTAGAAAATTGCAAAAGCTCTTGAAACACGGAATCCAAAGTATTTTGGTAAAGGCTATGATGGTGTGAATCAGCAATAAAAATTGCTCCTTCTTGAATGTTGAAATCCTCTTGTGCCATTTTGATTTTAAATACTAAGGAGCATATGCAATTTGTGGTAATCCTAAGGATTCTTCTAATCCAAACATTAAATTAGCATTCGCAAGTGCTTGGGAGCTTGCACCGCGCAAGAGATTGTCGATACTTGAAGTAATAAATAGATCTAAGCCATCGGTTTTAGCAAAAATATCGCAAAAATGTGTGCCAGCGACATTTTTAATTTGAGAGCAAGTCGCTCTAACACGAACGAATGGTTCATTATTGTATTTAGTTTGCAAAACCTCTAATGCCTCTATCGGCTCTTTTAAACGCGCATAAACAGACACTAGCATACCGCGTGTAAGCGGAATCAAATGTGGAACAAAAAGTGCCTTTAGATTCTCTTTACCAAGCTTTTTTAATTGCTCATTAATTTCAGCAGAATGGCGATGATTGATAGGAGAATACGCAAAAAGATTCTCATTAATCGTTACAAAATGAGAGGTTTGCGCTAACTTTTTTCCCGCTCCACTTACTCCACTTTTTGCATCAATATATAGTGTATGATTCAAATCCAAATAAGAAATAAAAGGCAGAATCGCCAGCAAAGAGGCTGTGGGGTAACAGCCTGGATTAGCAACCAAGCTTGTTTTGGTAATTTGTGAGCGATTATATTCGGGTAACCCATAAACTGCATTTTTCAGATTCTCTTTATCCAAATGCGTACAATAATTCTCCTCATATTTTTCTAAACTCAAACGATAATCCGCCGATAAATCTACAATCTTAACACCCTTATCATAAAGCCCTTTCACATATTCCATTGCCTTTTGATGTGGCAAGGCAAGAAAAACCAATTCACTTTCTTGTGCAATTTGTGCCAAGTTTGCTTCCGATACAGGCAACTTTACCACATCTTTCAAGCAAGAATGCAAAGCAGATAATTCTTGATGATTTTCGCTAGCATAAACTGCATTTAGTTCAAATACAGGGTGGTGAATTAAAAGTTTTACAAGCTCCAGTCCCGTATAGCCACTGACTCCAACAATGGAAGTTTTAATTTTCATTTTTTCCCTTTTAATTTAACTGATTTTATCCACTTTAAAATATTCTTACTTCTGAAGCTCACAATGCTAGATTCTTTATCCACCGCCCATAAAGGTAAGACATTCTATAATATCATTTTCTTTTAGAATAAAGGAATCCCACTTCTCTTGTTTGACGATTTCAAGATTAATCGCAACAGCCACACTTTTGGATTCTATTTTGTATTCTTGCAACAATTCCAAAATATTTTTGGATTCCGTATGGATAATATTTCCATTAAGTTTGATTTGCATTTTCCACTTCTTTAAAAAATAATTGAATTTGTAATTTTATGATTTTTTATTGAAAAATTTATAAAAGAATTCCACTTTGCTCACTTCCTCTCCACGCGTAACAAAAAATTCGCCTTTCTTGAGATTCCGCCTTATCGTGCTTCCAGCACCGATGAGACAATCGTCTTCAATCACCACAGGTGCTACTGCTTGCGAATCACTCCCAATAAATACATTTTTTCCAATTATTGTTTTATGCTTACCCTTGCCATCGTAATTACAAGTAATAAAGCCCGCGCCAATATTTGTCCCGCTTCCTATTTCGCTATCTCCAATATAACTTAAATGTCCCGCTTTGACGCTCTCTAATTGGGATTTTTTCACTTCTACAAAGTTTCCAATATGCGTATTTTTTATCACGCTCTGAGGACGCAAATGCGCCAAAGGTCCCACATCGCTAGATTCTATAATGCTAGATTCTATAATACTTTGTGCTTTAATATGAGAATTGATGATTTTAGAATCTCCACAAATGCGAACACCATTTTCTACCACACATTCGCCAACAAATTCCACACCCTCTTCAATATAAATTGTATTAGGCAAACACATCAAAACACCTTTTTTCATCCAAGATTCCTTGATACGCTCACCCAAAATTTCTTCCGCTCTTGCAAGGTCTAATTTATCATTTACGCCTTTAAAATTTGTAATCTCCACAAATAAGGGCATAATCGTTACAGAATCCCTCCTTGCAAGTGCGATAATATCTGTCAAATAATATTCTTTTTGCGCATTATTATTATCCAAATGTGGCAGATAAGATTCTAAAATTTCGCGGTTAAAACAATAAACCCCTGCATTTAATGTGTGAAGTGCTAAAATTTCTGCGCTTGCGTCTTTTTCCTCTATGATTTCTTGCACTTGATTCTCGCGGATAACAACGCGTCCATAACCATTTGTATTGGGCAAGTCAAGCACACTCATTATAATATCAGAATCCAAGTGCGTAAATTTTACTAATTCCTCTGCTTGCACTAAAGGCATATCACCATTTAAAACCAAAACTTTCTTATATTTTGGTATATAATTTTTAAGCGCACCGCCTGTTCCTGGAAAATCTACCAAATCCTGATATAAAAAGTGAATTTTATCTCCAAAATATTCTTGCATTTTTTCTTTAATTAACTCTGCTTCAAAACCCAAAATTACACAAACATCATCACTTAACTTCAAAGATTCTTTGATACTATAAAATAGCATTTCACGCCCACAAATTTTATGCAAGACTTTAGGGGTATTAGACTTCATACGCGTGCCTTTACCAGCCGCCAAAATCACAATGGATAAGGAGTTTTTATTCATAAGCTAAAGATTCCACTTTTAAAGATAATTTAAACAAATTTTAACACAATAAAGTTTAAAATTTATATTTTAAAATCAAATAAAAATTATTTTCTTAAGGTTTAATTTTCTAAATTTTGTAAGGAAGCGCAAATATGGATTTAGGGTCAGTTGCAGGAATTTCGTTATCACTTATACTTTTAGGCACAGCAATGGCACTTGGTGTAGGGATTGCACCCTACCTTGATGTTCCCTCTATTCTCATCACCGTTGGAGGCTCTATCACAAGCTTATTGATTGCCTACAAAATGGAAAGTATGAAAAAGTTTTTCACTTACTTTATGATTGCTTTTAAACCTCAAACTTTTGATGTCCCGGGACTCATCAAAAAACTTGTAGATTATTCCACACAAGCAAGACGCGATGGAATCCTATCTTTAGAACAACAATCCAACCAAGAAGAAAATGAATTTTTGAAACGTGGATTAAATATGGCAATTGACGGTGCAGAGCCTGATAGTATTCGGGATTTGCTAGAAACCGATATGGACAGAACACTTGAAAGACATAAAGATAATGCAGGTATTTTTGATACTTGGGCAGCGTTTGCGGGTTCTTATGGAATGCTTGGAACGCTTATCGGACTTGTTGCGATGCTTTTAAATATGTCTGACCCTGCTTCCATTGGACCTGCGATGGCGGTTGCCTTGCTGACTACATTTTATGGCTCATTTGTTGGAAATGTTGTAGGCTCACCGATTGCAAATATTCTAAAAGTGCGCGCAGCAGATGAAGCATTGGTTAAACTTTTAATCATTGAAGGGATTATGTCTATTCAAGCGGGTGATAACCCGCGCGCACTTGAAGCAAAATTGCTGACATTCTTGCCGCCAAATCAACGCGTTAGTCAATTTGAATAAAGACTAAATAAATGGGAAAAACTCGTTGTCCGCCTTGTGATTGTCCTCAAGTTCTGCCGCTTTGGCTTGGAACTTATGGGGATATGGTTACATTGATTCTAACATTTTTTATTTTGATTCTTTCTATGGTAACTTTTGATGCTAAAAAACTCACAGAAGCAGAAGGAAGTATGAAAGGTGCAATGTCCTTGTTAAGCGGAGGAATCAAAACTGAGCCAGACAATACGAGAATCCAACAACAAGCCGATATGACAACAGAACCAGAAAGTGCGGAAGAAGTCAAAAAAATTGAAAGTGAGATTTTGGATTTCAAGGAAAATGTTCGCGTCTCTTTGGGACCCTCTAATATCGTAGATGATGGGAGCGAGGGCTTTATTTTGCGCTTTAGCGGTAAATTGCTATTTGAAAAAGGCGCAACAACACTCCACAACGAAGAGGAGGTTCTATTCCTTAAAAGGCTTGCATTGATTTTGCAAAAAATGCCCGCTAATTTGCACGCAGATGTGATTGGCTATACCGATAATTCCCCCATCACTCCTACAACGAAATACAAAGACGATATGGGTTTAAGCGCACTTAGAGCATTAAGCGTCTCTAAAATCTTGATAGAAAACAAAGTCAATCCCAAAAAACTTACTTCTCTTGGAAATGGGGCAAGTAATTTTGTTGTGCCAAACACAAGCGAAGAGAATCGTTCAAGCAACAGACGCGTAGAGTTTAGGTTTTATCCTGATGATAAACTTTTGCATAAGACACAAAATATCTTGGACAGAACGATTCAACAAAATATTATCCAAGAAAAAAATATCCAAGAAATTGCGCCAAACCAAGAATCCAACACGCAAGAAAATGAAATTCCACAAAATAGCACGATTCAATCACAACAATTTAACACGAATCCTTATGCTTTGGCATTTTTAACAAGGAAGTCTTAGTGGGGCGATTCTTATTTCTTTTGCTTTTTAGTGCGCTCTCGCTTTTTGCAGCACCGCCGCAATTACCTCAAAGCCCCACAATTCCAACCGTGGATTTAACACTCACCGCACCCACAGAACCCGGTGATTTGGTTACAACACTCAATATTGTTGTTGTTTTAACTCTACTTGTTTTAGCACCTTCTTTAATCCTAATGGCAACAAGCTTTGCTAGAATCCTTGTTGTGCTTGCTTTTTTGCGCACTGCAATGGGAACACAACAATCCCCACCCACACAATTATTAGTTTCCTTTGCCTTAATTTTAACATTTTTTATTATGGAACCCGTCGCCAAAGAGGGTTACAATCAGGGCATAGCCCCTTATATTGCCAAAGAGATTCCCTATGATGAAGCCTTTTTGCGTGCTTCTCAACCTTTTAAAGATTTTATGATTCGAAACACGCGCCCCAAAGATTTAGCATTATTTTATCGCATTCGTAATATTGAAAACCCGCAAAGTGCGCAAGATGTGCCACTAAGCATTGCCTTGCCCGCTTTTATTATTAGCGAAATGAAAACCGCCTTTCAAATTGGATTCCTACTTTATTTGCCCTTTTTAGTTATTGATATGGTCATCAGCTCCATTCTTATGGCAATGGGAATGATGATGTTGCCTCCCACAATGATTTCATTGCCCTTTAAGATTCTTGTTTTCATTCTAGTAGATGGCTTCAACTTGCTGACAATGAATCTAGTGCAAAGTTTTCGGTAGCAATGGCTTGTAAATATCTTGGACTTTGTGGTGGTTGCACAGAAGTAAGTTTAGAATCCAAAACAACGCAAGCAAGCCTTTTATTAAACCTAAGCAACTTTGAGATTTTCAGCAGTCAAGATTCAGGTTTTAGGGCGCGCGCAGAGATTGGAATCTATCATCTTGACAACAAAATCCATTTTGCAATGCGTCGCTTGAATCCGACAGACAAGAAAGAATCCCGCTTTGTTCTTATAGAAAATTGTCCCAATTTACTTCCAAAGATTCAGCAAACCTTATTTATTTTAAAAGATTTGCTCAATACAGCTGAATTTTATGATTTTACAACCCGTCTTTTTAGTTTAGAGATTCTCTCCTCTCAAACCAATGCGATTCTTTTAACCTTGATTTATCACAGAAATTTAACAGAATCTTGGAAAAAAGAAGCAGAAAATTTACGCCAAAAGCTGCAACTTGCCCTAAATCTTGAAATTCATCTCATAGGACGCTCCAAAGGCGTAAAATGGGTTGTGGGCAAGGATTATTTAATAGAATCCTTAAGAATCCTTGATAAAACCTATCTCTATCGCTATTTTGAAGGAGCTTTCACGCAGCCTAATCCTCTTATCAACACACAAATGATTACTTGGATTTTGCGACATTTGGAGGACTCTAAGACGCAAGATTTGCTAGAAATGTATTGTGGTTGCGGTAACTTTACGATTCCGCTTGCACAAAAATTTCGCAAAGTGCTTGCCACTGAAATCTCCAAAACCTCTATCCAAGCGGCACAATTTGCAACACAAATCAATCAAATTTCAAATATCCATTTCGTTCGCTTAAGCGGAGAGGAATGCAAAGAAGCCCTAAATAATGTGCGAAAATTTCATCGCTTAAGAGAAATTCCTTTGGATTCTTTCTATTTTGGTGCAGTATTGATTGACCCACCACGTGCTGGTTTAGGAGCAGAAATTTGTTATTTTTTGCAGAGATTCCAAACAATTATTTATATCTCGTGCAATCCTGTAAGCCTCAAAAAAGATTTAGAGATTCTCACACAAACACATACGATTCTGCACACCGCCTTTTTTGACCAATTTCCCCATACGCACCATTTAGAATCTGGCGTGATTTTAAAGAGTAAATCCTAATCAGTAAGGTAAGAAAATGAAAGCTTATCGTGTTTATCAGGTAGATTCCTAAAAGTAAATTTTATGGAAATCCTGCGGGTGTTGTTTTGAATGCTGATGGCTTAAGTGAAACACAAATGCAGCAAATTGCGCGAGAATTAAACAATTCAGAAACAGCCTTTATCCTCTCCCCTACCGCTAGTCATTATGATATAGAAGTGCGATTCTTTACTCCTACAAAAGAAGTTCCCATCTGCGGACACGCAACGATTGCTGCGCACTACATTAGAGCCTTAGAACAGGGAAAAATAGGAAAAGTTTTGCAAAAGACAAAAGCAGGGATTCTGCCTGTGGATATTGCACAAGAAAACAATGATTTTAGCATTACAATGACGCAAGGAACACCACAGATAGAAAAACCGCTTAATGCGTCCATTGCAAGTAAAATCATTAATAGCTCAGGAATCCAACCTCAAGACATTAGAGAAGATTGCCCAATTGCAATTGCCTCCACAGGACATTCAAAGGTTATGATTGGCATTAGAGAAAGTGAGCAGCTAAACGCCCTAAAGCCAAATTTAGAGGCTTTAAGCTCCATTAGCGCGGAGATTTCTTGCAATGGATTCTACATTTTCACGCTTCATTTGGGTGAGATTCCATTTGTGCGCGGGAGAATGTTTTCCCCCGCAGTTGGTATTGCAGAAGACCAGGTTACAGGAAATGCCAATGGAGCTTTGGGTGCTTATTTGGTTCATTATGGAATCGCAAAACATCTAGAAACCCCAAACAATCTCTCCTTTGAGATTCTACAAGGAGAAGCTATCAAAAGAATAGGTGGAATGCGTGTGAATATAGAGATTCAAAATGGAAAGCCTATTTTAGTGCAAATCACGGGACAAGCAGTTGTTTGCTTTAAGACAGAAATTTACATTTAATTTTACCAAGCACAACGCCTCTAAAAAACTTAAAAATTACCCCTCGTATCTCTCTGCCTTATCCCCTCATATAATACGATTCCAACGCTTGTTGCAAGGTTTAAACTACGCGCATTATTCTGCATTGGAATCGTGTAGCAAAATTCTTGATTTGCCTTTAAAATTTCCTCTTTTATTCCCGCGTCTTCGCGTCCAAAATGCAAATACGCACCACCGCCCAAAGGTGCTTGATAATAAGGACATTTTGCCTTAGTTGTCAAATAAAAATGCGGAATTGGCAACAATGCAGAATCCCAAAACTCTTCTGTGTTTGCCCATTCATAGACTTCCAAATCTTTCCAATAATCCATTCCGGCTCGCTTGAGTTCTTTTTGCGAAAGAGTAAAGCCAAGCGGATAAATCAAGTGCAATACAGAATCACTCGCAAAACAAAGGCGTCCAATATTCCCTGTGTTTTGTGGAATGCGCGGCTCGTGCAAAACAATATGAAAACGCATATTTTTATCCCTCAATATTCAATGGAGAAGTTGGAGGAGAATTTTGCTCTTGCGATTCTGTATGCGTAGAATCCTTAGAATCTTTTTGGGCTGTTTTATGGGGGATACTTTCGGAATGACTTGCCGTTTTAGTAGGTTTTTTCAAGGGAGATTCCACATTGCGTGTTTTGGGCAAAGGGGATTCTTGCTTATGATACATTCTCGCACTTTGGGATTCTTTTTGCGCAGTTTCTTGATGAGTGTTTTCTTTGTTTTCTAATTCATCAGAATCTTTTGATTTTTGACATAGCAAACCACCCTTACTACAATCTTGCAAAAACTGCACTTTAGAATAAATTGTCTCTCCCTTAATCAAAGCCTTAAAAATCAATGCGAGTGCGGACGCATTGGTTTTGCAAAATTTACTCAAGTGGTATTTAATAATCCCTATGCGAATTGCGCAAATTGCTTCAGATTTTTGCTTTTCTGATTTATTGCATTCTTTCTCATTTGCCAAATCTTCTTGTTTTTTCGCAACGAAATCTTGCATTTTCTCTCCAAAAAAGAGAAATTATAACATATTAAGAACCTTTTTTAGCAAGCTCTATGCGCGCTTTTTTACGATTCAAAGCTTTCTCAAAACGTTTTTTCTCTGCTTCAGTTTTTGGCTCTAGTGGCGGAGCTTTGACAGGTTTGCCATTTTCATCTACACATACCATCGTAAAATAAGCACTATTTGTATGCATAACGGTGCGCTTGTGAATGTCTTCAGCAATCACCTTAATGCCCACTTCAAGTGAGCTTGTGCCTGTATAATTTACGGAAGCCAAAAAGGTTACAAGACTTCCCACTTCAATTGGATATTTAAAGGTTACGCTATCAACCGACAAGGTTACGACATATTTCCCACAATAGCGCGAAGCACAAGCATAAGCCACTTGGTCAAGGAGTTTAAGCAAATCTCCTCCATGCACCCTACCCTTGAAATTCGCAACCGCTGGAGTCATTAAGACAGACATTGTAAGAGACTTGATGTCAAAGACGTTTTCCATATTATCCATTATAAACTCTCCTAAAAATTTAAATTACGTTTATCTTAACATTTTTTTGCAAATTTTAAATAAAAAGTATCAAAAAAATTTAACTTTTTATCCAATTTTTATCATTTTATACACATTTTATCAAACGATACGCTAAAAGTGTGAAGCTATGTTACAATTTGGATATTTTTTGATTTTAGAGGATTTTAAGATGAAAGTAATCATTACAGGAGGCGGAACAGGAGGACACTTGAGTGTCGCGAGGGCATTTTTAGAAGAATTCCACAAACAGGGCTTTGAATGTCTTTTTGTTGGCTCTCTTAATGGTCAAGACAAGGCATATTTTGAATCCGATTCTCGCTTGAGCAAAAAATTTTTCTTGCAAACTTCTGGTGTCGTCAATCAAAAAGGATTCAAAAAACTCCAATCCTTATGGCAGCAAGCCAAAGCACTCCAAAATGCGATTGGAATCTTAAGAAAGGAAAAACAGATTGACTTTGTCTTGTCTGTGGGGGGATATTCCGCTGCACCCACAGCATTTGGAGCGATTTTGCTTGGGATTCCACTCTTTATCCACGAACAAAATGCACAAATCGGAAAGCTTAACAGAATCCTAAAACCCTATGCAAAAATATTTTTTTCCTCTTATTTACCCTCCTCGCCTTTAAGATATTATCCAATTAATCAAACATTTTTCACGCACGCAAGAGTGCGCAAAAACATAAAGAATCTGCTTTTTATGGGGGGTTCTCAAGGAGCTAGAGCCATCAACAACTTTGCGCTAGCTCTCGCAGAAGATATAAAACAAAAAGGATTGCGCATTTACCACCAATGTGGTAAAGCAGAATTCACGCGCGTACTTCAAGAATACCTCAATCTCAATTTAAAGATTGGGATTTTAAAAGAAAATGTAGAATCCTTAAATAATATAGAATCCCAAAAGATACAAATCGGCGCATTAGAGGATTTAGAAAATGTAGATGTTGTGCTTTTTGGATTCAGCACACAAATGCCAGAGATTTTCAAAAAATGCGATTTTGCAATTTGCCGCGCGGGCGCTAGCTCTTTGTGGGAATTATGCGCGAATGGTTTGCCCGCACTCTTCGTCCCTTATCCTTATGCAGCGGGTAATCATCAATATTATAATGCAAAATTCTTAGAGGAAAAGGGGCTTGGATTCTTATGCTTAGAGCAAGATTTGTTTTGCGAAGTTTTGTGGGATAGCTTGGAGCTTCTAAAGAAAGATAAAATTGCGCAGATTAGTCAAGATTTACAAAAAGAATGTTCAGCACAAGCCCTCAAACAAATGAGCGATTGTATCGTGGCAAAACTCAAGTCTAAGAATCCTTAAACTCTCTAAACAAATACCCCAAATCTATGCCATTAAGGGATTTGCTATTATAAAGGTATTCTAAATTTTTTGCACCATCTATCAATTCCTTGCTTTTGATTCCGTGTTCAATAGAAATCTTTGCCTCCAAAAAGGCACTCAAATGGTCGCAATACTTTAAAAATTCACCAAAAATCGGTTGATGGATAGAATCTTGCTGAATCTCTTGCAAAAACTCCTCCCCTTTGCGCGTGCTAAAAATAACTTGATGATTCTTTTTATAGCGATTACTAAATTCGTTTTGTGTATAATACACAATCTCTTGCGCAATAGAATCTGGAACGATATTCAAAATCTTTTCCCGCACAGCCTCTTCTTCAATTTGTTTAATAAATTCGTCCAAACCCTCCACATTTTTCTTAATAGGAGAAATAATATCACGTGTTAAGATTTCTGGCAAATCGTGGAATAATCCGCAAAGAAAATGCTGAATCTGCATTTCCCTAGAGAATCCTAAATCATAACCCAAAAGATAAGCACAAAGCGCAACAACAAGAGTGTGTCCAAGCACGGAAGTGCAAGGCACGCGGGGGGTTTGACTCCAACGTTTTTGGAATCGGAGCTGCCCAAACATATCCACAATTTCACGCAATTCCTCATACATTATTTGTCGCACACCCGCAAGATGATAATACTCATGAACTTGCTTATCTAGGGCATTTTTAATATTTTGCACATCATACATCTTTGGGTTGAAATGATAAATAATATCAAACTCCCATTTAGAAGCATAGTAATGAGAAGCTTTTAGAATCTCTTTTTCAATATTATCCACCCCTCCGTAAAGATATTCTTGCATAGATTCCAAAAATCCAAATCCCCTTAAATTCTCCTCCAACTGCACACAGACAAAATCCACAAGTGCCTTGTTGTGGTGTTTGACTAATTTATGAAAAACAGGTGGCTTGATGTCTGTTAAAATAATGCGTTCAAAAAATTCATAACAAAATTGCAAAATCAATCGCTCAAAATCAATCGTGCGTTGATTTTCTAATTGTTCAAAATGTGCAAGCAAATAGGCAATAACAATTTTGTGCGCTTGCTTATCAAGCTCCAAAAACTCTACCGGTGTTGCTTGGTCGTTCCAACGGCGAATGTTTGCCGCGACAAAAATTTTGTGTAAAAGTTCAAATCCTAATCGTGGTTTCTTTAGATTCCCCATATTTCTTTCCAATCACTTGAAATCTGCGCAAATATTATCATTTGCCAAGACAAAAATCTCCAAACATCACATCTAACATTTGAGAATATTCATAAGGCTGCGTAATAGAAGCAATCGCTTTTAAAGCTTCATTAAGATGAAAACTAAAAATTTCTAATTCGCCATTTTGCAAAGGTAAAAAAGATTCTTTCAAAGCATTAATGCAAGTCTGCACTGCTTGAAATTGATATTCAGAAGTCAAAAGCAAAGACTGCGATTCCTCCTTTGAATCCAACAAAGATTCTAATTGCTTTTTAAAACAACTCAACAAAGAATCCTCCGAATACAAATCCCCTTTTAAACAAAGTTTTATAGGATTAAAACTCTGTAAAAGCGTCCAATCAAGCTTACACTCCAAATCCGCCTTATTCACGACGACAAAGATTTTTTTGCTTGATTGATAGGTTTTTAATAATTCTAGGACTTGTAAATCCTCTTGCGTCATCGCAGAAGAGCCATCAAACAAGGCAATAAGCAAATCACTCTCACTTGCTCGCTCCAAGCTTCTTTTGATTCCTTCGGATTCTATCTTGTTTTTAGTCTGATGAATCCCGGCTGTGTCAATCAAGCGCAACAAATGCCCCCCTAGCATAAAGTTTTCTTCAATACTATCTCTCGTTGTGCCTGCTATTTCACTTACAATAGCACGATTGCTATGTAAAAGCGCATTCAAAAGTGAGCTTTTTCCTACATTAGGTTTCCCAATAATGCACAACTTATAGCCCTCAAATAATGCGCGTTTAGCAGTGGATTGTTCCAAAAGATTGTGCAAGGTTTTTAAAGTCGTATGGAGTTTGTTTTCTAGGTTTTGCAGCAAGTCTTTAGGCAATTCCTCCTCTGCATAATCTATAAACACTTCACTATGCGCAAGTAAGCTAATCAAATCTGTACGCAAATTTTCGCAAAAGTCTTGCATTTCTCCCTTTAAATGCCGCATCAGCATTTTATGCGCTGCTGCACTTTGAGATTCTATGAGTTTGGCAACTGCCTGTGCTTGAGATAAATCAATGCGCCCTCCTAAAAACGCGCGTTTTGTAAATTCTCCCGGATTTGCCAAACGCGCACCATATCGCAAACATTCTTGTAAAATATTTTGTGCGATAAAACTTCCTCCGTGGCATTGAAACTCCACCACATCTTGTGTGGTATAACTATGGGGTGCTTTAAAATAAAGCAAAATACATTCGTCTAATAAATCATTATTGTCAAAATAAATTTTAGTTAATTTTGCATAACGCACAGGCAGAGAAGCCATAAGATTTTCTGGGGTTGTTTTGGCAAGTTTTGCCGCGATATTCAAGGAATCTTTGCCACTTAGGCGCAAAACATTTAAAGAAGATTTGCCATAAGTTGTAGCAGGAGCAATAATCGTGTCCTCGTCAAGCATATCCATACTTTTTAGGTATGATGAAAATCATTAATAATAATATAACGTTCTCCCTCATTGTTCAATCGGAAAGAAACATATTTATCCGGGAATTGCTCACGCAATTGTTTTAATGCAATATGAGCTAGAACACCATCAAGCGGCTTTGTCTGCGCTTTACCATAAGTTTTAATATTTTCAATCGTAGGCAACAAATAATTTGCAATCATTTCTTCTTGATTACGCAAAAATTCTGCAATCTCAAGACGAATCATTAACCCATAAACGTGATTTACCCAATTAAAAATCAAATAAGAAATTGCCTTGTAGCGATAACCCTCTTTGCCAATAAGCAAAGCAGAATCCTCACCATCAATTTTGATATAAAGCGTATTTTCATCATAAGGTTCAACAAAAACTTCACTCAATCGGTAAGGCAATAAACTCAAAAGTTTTTTTAATTCCACTTGCACTTCTTTTGCAATCACTTGCAAATCTATCGTTTCTCTATTTTTAATCTCTTTATGACTTGAAACTTTGCTAGCAAAATACAAATGAGAATCTTGGATTTTTTCCTCTTCTCTTAATAAAGGTTGGGATTGTGCTTTATGCATCTGCACATTTGTCCAAAGGGATTCGTTTTCTTTTTGATTTTGTTCTTTTTGGGATAAATTCTCTTGATTTTCCATATCAGAAACAAAAGGAGATTTTTTAGAAATAGAATCACTCTTTTCTTTTAAAGCAGATAGAGACTTCGGCTGGGCGCAAATGATTGCAAGTTTCTTACCAATCCCCAAAAAACCTTTAGAGGGATTTTGGATAATCTCATATTCTAAATCCACAACAGAACATTCAAAATCATTTGATGCGATAATCAACGCACTTTCTAAAGTCTCTGCTTCTATCTTTTTCATTTTAATCATCTTTATGTTTATGCTCGGCAATCTCACGCGCTTTTTTGCGCTCCAATGCCTTATTGATAAGCAACTGCTGAATGATAGAGAAAATATTATTCACAAACCAATACAATACAAGCCCTGAAGGGAATGTTACAAAGAAAATCGTAAAGATTAGGGGCAAAAATTTAAAGATTTTTTCCTGCATTGGGTCATTAAAGGCTGTAGGTGTTAAATGCTGTTGGAGATACATTGTGCCACCCATTAGAATCGGTAAGATAAAGTAAGGGTCCATTACAGAAAGGTCATTAATCCATAATAGCCAAGCTGCGCCTTTAAGCTCAATTGCATTGAACAAAACACGATAGATTGCGAAAAACACGGGCATTTGCAAAAGGAGAGGCAAACAACCACCCATAGGATTCGCTCCGTGCTTTTTATAAAGTTCCATCATATGCGCTTGAAGCTTTTGTGGTTCGCCTTTGTATTTTTGTTGCAATTCTTTCATTTTTGGCGCAAGGTCTTTTAGCTTTTGCATAGACACCATACCCTTATAAGTTAAAGGATAAAGCACTACCCTAACAATCAGCGTTAGCAAAATAATTGCCCACCCCCAATTTCCACATAAATTATAGAGCTTATCAAGCAATAAAAAAAGCGGCTTGGCAAAAAAGGTTATGATTCCATATTCTACAACATCGGTTAAATTTGGGTCAATAGCCTCAAGCAAACGATAATCTTTTGGACCAATGTAACCCTCTAATTGTAATTCACCTTTTGCGCTAACAAATGGCATAGGATTCTCACTTGGATTGCTCAAAATCGTAGCATTAAGATTGTTACTCTTGCTAAAAATTAAAGTTGCGTAATAACGATCTACTGCCGCAAGAATGCTTGCATTTGCATAATTGCTTTGCCCTTGCGCATCGCCGTCCTCAATCGTTGTAATCGTATTGTCGGATTCTTTTACGATGACGCCTTTAAAAACATAGGAATCGTTTTCCACACTTGGACGCATACCGGGGGATACAAAATAAGTGTAACTTTGTGGAATCTTAATTTTTGCTTCATAATATCCATTGGGATAAAAAGTTAGTATTTTTTCAACCTTAACCTCTCCTAATTCTTGAATCAAAGTAATAGATTGTGGCTTATCTTTGATTTCCAAAGTGTTAAGATTCGCACTATATGGGACATTAAAGGCTTTTTGATTCAATAAAGAATCCGAAAAACGAATTTCTAAAATTTTTGGATTGTTAGGATTGGCTATATCCTCTGGAAAAAGCACTAAAGGAGCAGAATCCTTTTGGTATTTTTTTTCTTTCAAGGCGACTTCTGCGATTCTGCCCAATCTGTCAATTTTATAGGTAAAATTTTCAGATTCTATGGTTGCAAGCGTTGTGTGATTTGAAGTAGATACTTTAGCGGTATCTTGCATAACTTTATCAGAATCCGCTTGTTGGATTGGAGCGACATTTTGCATTTCTCTCGTCGTTGTTTGCGTTGCATTGTTTTCATTTGTTTGGGGCTTATAAAAATAACTATATGGCACGAAAAAAGCAAGTGCTAAAAGCACCGCAATCAAAATTCTAGTTTGAGAGCTTAAATTGTCTATTTTATCAAACACGGGAAACCTTTGAATAATTTTTGATGATATAAACTTTTTGAGTTTGTAGATTTGGCAAAAGTCCATTAGGAATATTTTTAGGATTGTATTTTTGAATTGTATTAGGAATGAGCCAATACTGGACAAGATTAGGGCTACCAAAATGCGATTCTATCTTTAAAGAAACTTGCGGATAAGCAATGCCGCCTTTAAAAAACTGATTGCAAGAAATTACCCTTACTAGTGTCTTCCAAAGAGCTATAAAGGGATTTTGGAATATAAAAATCTGTTTGGAATACTCTGAACAACTTGGATAATAGCGACAAGTCATACCCAAACTTGGGGAAATAAAAGACTGATAAAAAGAAATTGTCTTCACACAAAATTGTTTCAACATTTTTGAGCTACCAAATTTAGCCGCATTAAAGCATATTTATAACTATCTTGTAAAATTTTGTATTCTGCTTTTTCTAAACCAACTTTTGCTAGCAAAATCATATCCCCATTTTTCAAGCTTGACATAGAATCCCTATAAATATTTCTCAAACGACGTTTAACAAGATTTCTACAAACTGCATTTCCTATCTTTTTGGAAACTGAAAACCCAATCCGTTTCTCTGCCCTCTGTTGATTTTCTTTAAAAAACAAGATGAAGTAAGAGTTATGCCATTTTTTTTGGCTCTTATAAACACTATCAAAGTCTTTTTTTGTGTTTAAAGTTACCAAAATACAACCTCAAAAAGACTTAGACAGCAAGTCTTTTTCTGCCTTTAGCGCGTCTTGCATTAATCACTTTACGACCATTCTTAGTTTGCATTCTAACTCTAAAACCATGCGTGCGCTTACGCGGCGTATTATGTGGCTGATATGTTCTTTTCATTTCTAAAACCTTTTAAAAAAATAAAGGCGAATTTTAATGCAATTTTACTTAAAACTAGATTTATTTTTCTCTACTACTCTTCTAGGGCACTCGTCAATGCTACTGCAATAGCCGCAACTAAATCACTATCATCTCTGCTTTCTTGTGGCATTAAATCCTGTGCTTTTTGCTCTAAATACGAAGTATCAAAATTCCCTCGTCTAAAATCTTTGTCGTGGCAAATATTAATCAAAAAAGGAATCGTAGTCTTAACCCCGCGAATTTTAAATTCATTTAAAGCGCGCTGCAATTTATTAACCGCCAAATCATAACTTGTCGCACGCACGATGAGTTTTGCAATCATAGAATCATAAAAAGGTGGAATCGTAAAATCTTTATAAACATAACTATCCACCCTTACAAAAGGTCCCAATGCGGGATAATACGAAGTGATTTTGCCGGGATTTGGGACAAAGTCATTCTGCACATCTTCTGCGTTAATACGCGCCTCAATCGCGAATCCTTGCGCATAAACATCACTTTGTGTAATATCCAAAATCTCACCATTTGCGATTCTAATCTGACGCCCTATCAAATCATACCCTGTAATCTCTTCTGTTACTCCGTGTTCTACTTGAATGCGCGTATTCATTTCCATAAAATAAAAATTGTTATAGTCATCTACTAGAAACTCCACGGTTCCAGCATTTGTATATTTTGCAGCCTTTGCTGCAGCCACCGCTACACTTCCCATACGACGACGCAAATCCATACTCATTGTAGGACACGGGGCAATCTCAATTAGCTTTTGATGTCTTCTTTGAATAGAGCAATCACGTTCTAGCAGATGAATCACATTACCATAATTATCGCTTAGAATCTGAAATTCAATATGTCTTGGGTTTTGGATATATTTTTCCATAAAAACATCTTCATTTTTAAAAAATGTTAATGCTTCCCTCTTGCAAGCTTCAAAAGAGGATTCCAAATCTTCCTCTTCCCACACAACACGGATTCCACGCCCTCCTCCGCCACTGCTTGCTTTTAGAATCACGGGATAACCAATCTTGCGTGCAATCTTTTGAATCTCATACATACTTAAGTCATTCAATGGTTCTGTTCCTGGCACAACCGGGATTCCATTTGCAATCATTAAATTTCTCGCGGCATTCTTATCACCCATTTTGGCAATCACTTCAGAATCTGGACCAATCCAAACAATCCCTGCTTCTTTGACTTTTTTAGCAAAAAGTGCATTTTCGCTCAAAAACCCATAACCCGGATGAATCGCCTCTGCTTCCATTTCTTTAGCGGCTTGAATAATCAAATCTGGGTCTAAATAGCCCTTAATTGGGTCTTCACTAATTGGATAAGTGTGTGTTGCCATTTTAACATGCATACTCTCGCGGTCTGCACGCGAATAAATTGCCACAGATTCTATATTTAAATCATTACAGGCGCGAATAATACGAACAGCAATTTCGCCACGATTTGCAATCAAAATTCTTTTAAACATAAAAACTCCCAAAAGATGATTCTGTGCATTTTATAATTTTATTTTTGATTTATTGTTGAAGTTTAGCAAATATTGCCAAAATTTCATCAAATATGCTAAAATTCGTGCATTTTTACACATTTTAACTACTTTCAAGGTGATTTATGGATTTATTACACGCTGGAATTTTAGGGATTGTTGAGGGGCTAACAGAATTTTTGCCCATTTCCTCTACGGGACATTTAATCCTTACTTCAGAATTGCTTGGGATTCCACAAGATACTTTCCACAAAACCTTTGAAGTAGTCATTCAGCTAGGCTCTATTTTAGCTGTTTTGTTTGTCTTTTGGGAAAAACTCTCCAAAAATAGCTTGAATCTTTGGGTAAAATTATGTATTGGATTCCTACCTGCCGGCACTTTTGGCTTTTTATTTTATTCTTATATTAAAGCATTGTTTGCCCCTATCACTGTTTCAATTATGCTCATCATTGGTGGAATCGCTTTTATTGCACTAGAGATTTTCCACAAAGAGAAAGAATCCCCTATCCAAAATATAGAAAAAATTACCTACAAGCAGGCACTTTGGATTGGGTTTTTTCAAGCTTTGGCAATGATTCCGGGCACTTCAAGAAGTGGAGCAACTATCGTAGGAGGCTTATTGCTAGGTTGCACACGCAAGGTAGCCACAGAATTTTCTTTTTTGTTAGCTTTGCCTGCTATGGTTGTTGCAAGTGCTTATAGTCTCTACAAGAGCCACGCGGCAATAGATTTTGAGAATCTCTTTGCACTTGGAGTGGGCTTTGTTATGGCATTTTTAAGTGCGCTTGTGGCTATCAAACTTTTTTTGAATTTTATCACGCGTTTTAACTTCATTCCTTTTGGAATCTATCGTATTTTATTGGGCATTGTCTTTTTGTTTTATTTGGATATTTTATAGCTAAAACTCCAAAAGAAACGCGAGTGATTCTATCCTTTGAATCCCACCAATTATCATCAGCCCTAAAAGCCCAGCAAAAAATCCTGCGAGCAAATCATCTCCCATTACACCCCAACCACCTTTAACCTCTCTATCAATTCTGCCAATCACAGAAGGTTTCCAAATATCAAACAATCTAAACAGAACAAAAGACAAGGCGATTCCAAACAAATGACTTCCAATCATTGCAACACTAATCCATACGCCCGCTAACTCATCAATCACAATTTCAGAACAATCGTGCTCCATTCCCTCTTTTTCATAATCATTAATTACCTTTACCGCAATCACAGAAATAAGCAGAGCAAGTAGCAGTAAAGTGCTTGGCGCAATGTAATGGCTAATTGCCCACGCAAAAGGCAAGGCAACCAATGTGCCAAATGTGCCGGGTGCTTTGGGACTAAGCCCACTAAAAAATAAGGTTAAAAAACATTTTTTACAAAAATCACGCGAATTGTGAAAAGTATTAAAAAAATGTGTTTTCATTTAAGAATCCTAATTTAAAGAATGTGTCTGATAAATATCTATTAATTTCAAATAGAAATCTTCATCGCTTTGTTCTTCAATCATTCCACTACTTGCAAACATCGCCCCAAATTGCTGAATAATGCCTTCAAAACGTTTGGGAAATAAATAGCTTAGAATCTTGGCTGAAACTTCCTTGCGCACCAAAATTGTAGGCGGAATCAGTCCAGATTGCAAAATCCCTTGCAAAAACCCAGAACGATAATAAATATGATGATTTTTGCTATGCGGGCAAGTTTTAAGACTCACAATTGTTTTGCATTGGTTGCAATGCACAAACTCACTCAATAATTTAACTTTAATTTTAATATCCTTTGCCATATCAAAAATAGAATAAATTTTCTGATGGTCATAATAAATCGCCAAATTAGGATAATTTTCCCCGATTGCGATTCTATCACACCCAAGATTTTGCGCAAGAATCGCGTCCAAAATAATTCCGTGCGCACCAGCAAACAAATAAATATCATCTAGCGGAAAAATGGCGATGCGATTCTTTGGCAAGTAATTTGTGATGACAAATTCTAAGCAAATTTTGCGAATATAAAAATCCAATAAACCCTCATTTTGTCGTCTTAATAGCAGCAAAACAAGTAAATCATTCTCCTCTAAGATAGAACGAAAAATGCGCTCGTGGATACGCGTAATAGGGGAAGCGTCCAAAACCATTGCTGTAACGCTTTGCGTGCTATTTCTCTTTTTAAATTGTGCAATCGCTTGTTTTGTCGCGCGGTCTTTAAAGGCAAAAATTTCTGATTGCAGATGCAATTCATATTCTCCACAAAGCGCGTAATTTCCGAGCCGATTATAAATATGCTGTGCCTTTTTGGAATAAATATCTCCGCTCATTATTTTAAACAATCGCGCTTGTTTATCAATCTTAAAAGCAGAATCCACAAGCAATTTACCGCATAAATGATTTTCGCAAATAAGGGCAATCTCATCACCCTTTTTGGATTCTTTCATCACCTGCTCATTACGTTTTCCTGCGGGTGCTAAAATAAAAGAAAAAGGAAAGCTTTGCCCATCAAACAATCCTGTATTATCTACTTCGTGCATTTCCTTTTCATTCATCAAATGATTCACAGGAGCAAGCAAACCCTCTTGACATAAGAGGAGAGCAAACACTGCTTCTTTGTCAATAAATAAAGCAGGTGTAGATAAATTATTTTTTCTTTGTGATTCCATATTTTTTTCGTTTCTCCCATAAACTCTTGCGAGACATACCTAAACGTTTGCTAAGTTCTGTATCAGGGTATTTGTCTTCAAACCTTAAAATCATTGTTTTAATGTATTCATCAACACTTAATACATCTTCTTGGAATCCTTGCGCAATTTCTTTAACATTGATTTCAAAGACATTTTTAAAATTATGTAAATCACCGCCCAAACAAGCAAGAATCACGGGAATATTTTTGAATGCTTTAATACACTCTTCTTTTTCCTCCCTACGCAAGGTCTCAAATCCTACAATATAAGTTAATTGTGTTTTAGAAATATTTTTAAAAATTTCCTTATAGTTGTGGGTTTTATACAAAGAAACAAAATTAATGGCAAATTTTTTATGAATCGCATAATTAACAACGCACATATCAATGGCTCGTTGCGACACACTTTTGATAATCAAAGGAAAAGAAACTTTTGTGCCAATCGTATAAGTAGGCATTAACAAAGAATCGCAAAAATAATCCCTATAAAATGCGACTTCCTTTTGTAATTGACGAAAAGCTGTATAATGCTCAATTTTGCGAATCAACTCATCAATCATAAAAGGTTTCACGATGTAATCACTCACGCCGGCTTTCAATGGACGGGTTACCATTTCATCATTTACATAAGGAATCATTAAAATCACAATAGAATCTTTGAATTTTTCAATCAATGAATAAAAATTTTGACCTGGTATATTTGCTGAAAGCAAAATAATATCTGCCACTTCAAACTGCAAAGCTTCCTCTATACTCGGCACCATTTCACAAGCGAATCCAAAATGACTCAATTTTGAAGCAATGCTTTGAGCTAAATAAATTTCATTCTCCACAATCAATATTTTCATTCTATTCCCCCTCAAGCGAAATAATTTTTTTCCAATCAAAATATTCCAAAACAACACTTGCTTGCACCAAAATCCCTTCTCCTTTGCCAATAAATCCTAACTTTTCCGTTGTTGTCGCCTTGACATTTACTTTAAATACATTAATTTGCAAAATTTCTGAAATTTTCTTTTCCATTGCATTTTTATAGGGAGAAATTTTAGGTTTTTGAGCAAAAATTGTAATATCTGCTTGCAAAATATCGTAGCCCACATCACGTACAAAATCTACGATAATACGCAACAAATCAGCAGAATTTGCTCCCTTGTAAGCTGGGTCATTATCAGGAAACCATTCGCCAATATCTCCACACCCAATCGCCCCCAAAAGCGCATCACTTAGCGCGTGCAAACAAACATCTCCATCACTATGCGCAATCAGGCGAAATTCACACGGAATTACGACACAGCCTAGCAAGATTCCCTCTCCTTTATCCAATGCGTGAATATCACTTCCATTTCCCACAAGGGTGCGTGTGCTAGGGACTGGCAGCGGAATTGTTTTTAAATCCTCTAAAAAAGTTAATTTTTTTGCCTCCGCTGCTCCTTGAATGAAGCCAATGCTCCCACCTTGTGCAGAAATCGCGCTGCTCTCATCTGTAAAATCTCCATTGTCCAAAGCAGATTTTAAAACATTTAAACGGCTTAATTGCGGTGTTTGGATAATTTTTAAATTGTCTCGCTTGAGATAGTCTAGCTTGGAATCATTAGAATATACTATTGTATCGTTTAGCTTCAGATATGGAACAACACAATCATAATTACCGATTTCCTTAAGGACTCTTTGACTCAAAAATGCTGAATTGCAACGCGCAATATCGCTGACTAGCACATATTCTACGGAATCCTCAAGCGTCATTAGGGCATTTTTTAGCGATTCTTGGCGCGTAGAACCACCCTTTATTAGCACAAAATCTAGTGAAAATGCGTCCAAATATTTCTGCATATATTTTATTTCGGTGGATTTTGCACTTAAAACACAATGCACAAAAGGATAAATATCACGAAAATCTAATGCAACCTTTAACCAAAGTGGAATCTCACCCACGCGCAACCATTGTTTTTTGGGCAATCTAAGCATTTGAACTGATTTGTGCACCATTTCACTTGATGATAAAGCTGACAAGCAAAAGCGACTACTATCGCCCGCACCCAACAAAATCAATGCGATATTTGACAAATAAATTCCTTGATTTAAAAAATTGTGGAATTATACATTTTGAAAGTTTTAGAATCCCTTTAGGATTCAAAAACTTAAATTTTGAAGTGATTAATATGATTTTTTAAGACATTTGCAATATTTTTAAGCGTTTGCGCCGCTTCTGTATTGTTCTCCATCAATTCTGCGGTATTTTTAGAATCCCTTGAAATTTCATCTAATCCTTTAGACAGATTTTCCATATCCTGCACTTGTTCATAAGTTGCATTCGTTACTTCTTTTGCTTTACTTAAAGAATCGCTTGCTTGAGAATTGATTTGTCCCAAGATTTCACTTGCTTCATTTGCAAGTTCCATACCTTTTTCTACCTGTGGAACTGCATTTTGAATCGCCTCTACCGCAGTTTGCGTTTCACCTTGTATTACCTCAATCATTCTTGTAATCTCTGAAGTTGCCACCCCTGTACGTTCGGCCAATTTTCTAATCTCATCAGAAACAACAGCAAATCCTCTCCCGGCTTCCCCTGCTCTTGCAGCTTCAATCGCAGCATTGAGCGCAAGGAGATTGGTTTGGTCTGTGATTTCTTTAATTAAATCCGCGCTTCCACCAATTTCTTGAGAGTGTTTTTCAAGCATACGAATATGTTCTGATGAAAGAGTAACGGTTTCTGTAATGCGCTCAATACTTTCTACCGTTGTTTTCATAGCTTCTATACATTTATCGGATAGATTTGTGGTATATTCAGAATTTTCCTCTGTTTGTTTTGCAATATTTGAAATATGATTTACAGCATTCATTACTTGCTTGATACGTTCTGTTGAAACTTCTGAACTTTGAACCTGACGATAAGATGAAGATTTAGATTCCTCAGAACTTTTTGTTACTTCATTTGCACGTTCATTAAGCTCTTGGGTAGATTTCATAATTTCCGCAACAATCTCTCTAAGTTTTTCTTGCATTTGCTCCATAGAAGCAAGCATACTTTCTTCATATTGTGTTCTAATAGGAGTATTCAAATTGCCATTTGCAATACTAAGCACTACTTTAACAACTTCTTTTGGTTCTCCACCCAAAGAGGAGATGACCAACCTAGAAATATAAATTGCAGTTAAAATTGCCACAATCAAAGAAATAATAGTCAGCATCATCGTTAGGGACAAATAATTATCAATCTCATCAATTGCTGTTTTAGTAAGCTTTTGATTCTTGCCTTCTTGATAATCTATAAACTCATTAATCACATTTAGCCATTCTACAAATGCTCCACGCGCTTGATTAATCAACAACTCATTTGCACCAATTCTATCAGATTGTGCTTTTTTGGTGATAATTTCAGAAATCATAGGCATTGTTTTGGCTTCTACACCCTTAATGCGTTGCAAAATCTCCTTGTCTTTTGCATCTACCATATGCACATCTTTAAAAATTTCGTCCATTTTAATTGCGGAATCTTTATAGAATTCTTCTAGTTTTTGAATTAAACGCAAAGTATTTTCAATCTCTTGCACATTGTCCAAAATCACAACATCACGCACTGCAATTGCTCTATCATGCACGCTTCCACGAAAATTAATTGCGTATCTTTGTTTGACCGCATTAACCCCTGTCATTTCTGCCAATGTTTTTTCTACAAAACTAATCTTAATATATCCTGTAATGGAGATAACCAAAATAAAAGCTAAAATAATGCCAAACCCTATAAAAAGCTGTGCTTTTAACGATAAATTTCTTCCAATCATAAATATCCCTGTCTTTTTAAATAAGATTACGCTAAATTGTATCCCATCTTTTATTAAATGAACTTTATTTACTATTTACTTTGATTTTCTTTAATTATCTTTGCAATAAGTTCTAATGGGTGTAAAAATGGAATCTCTACATTTGCCTGATACAACGCATTGCTTAACTGCATACGGCAAGCACTACATTCTGCTACAACAAACTGCGCCTGTGTTTTTTCTATCATTTTTGCTTTTTTATTTCCTACTTTACTAGCTAATGCGAATCGCTCTGTTTGTATTGTAACACCACCAAATCCACAACAAGTGGTGGAATCCTCCATTTCAATGAGCTGATAATTTTGCTGCAATAATTTACGCGGTTCTTGATAAATTCCAAGCACTTTTCTTGCGTGGCACGGGTCGTGGTAAGTAAAGGTTTGTTTTATAGATTGCAATCCTTGCTTGAGGCGATTTTGTTCTATATTGTTTAAAATCTCTACTAAATTTGTCTGGGATTCCAAATATTTACTCGCCATATAGATTTTTGGCAAAAGCTTCTCTATTCTTGATTTTAGTTCTAAATCCTTCTCCATAAAATGCTTCCAATCCTCCAATACCATTGCGCCACAAGTCGCCTCTGGAATCAAAATCGCATCAACTTCGTCTATAAAACTTTCAAAATATTCTACATTTTGGCGAATAAGCGTATCTACACTTGCGAAATCCCCCGTAAAATAAGCAGGTGCGCCACAACATTTTTGCCCTTTTGCTAGCTTTGCATTGATTTGTAGAGCCTCTAAAATCACTAGCAAAGATTCACCCACATTTTTATAATTATAATTTCCTAAGCAGCCAATAAAAATTGCTACTTTCCTAGACTTTTGGGATTGTTTGGAATCGGCAAAACAGATTTCCTCTGAATGGGAATTTAGAAAACTTCTCTTTGCGATTCCTCCAAAGATTCTATTTTTAACCAAAGGCAAGGCAAAACGCGGCTGAATAGAATTACCATCTTTTGTTGCTTGATACAACAAAGGGGCAAAAATCGCGCCAAGTTTGAATCCAAAATCCATTATTTTTCTATGTTTCAAAAGATAAAAAAAGACACGTTTAAACCAAGCAATTCCATATTTTTGAGCAATCTCATAACGGATATTTTCAATCAAAGTATCTGTGGGCAAAGAATTAGGGCAAACACGCACACAAGTTGTGCATAAAAAACAAGTTTCAAAAATATCTTTAGCATTTTTATCTAACGGAATCTCTTTGCGCTGATATGCACCCAAAAGGTCAATAAAGCCACGTGGAGAAGTCGCCTCATCTCCATTAATGCTAAAAATCGTGCAATCAGGCAAACATTTGCCACATTTCACGCAGGCATTGCTTGTTTTTAAATAATCGTAATTGTCAAAATGCGCCATTGGTTACCTTAATTTTTAAATTGTTTTACTAAAAACTTTTTGATTGGTATTAAACTTTTTTAAATAAGCATCAAATGGCATTGCGATATTACGAATCAACAACGCACCCGTTTCGCTCACCCAAATCCCTTTTGCATTTATCTCTACCAATCCCGCTTCTTCCAAAGGCTTTAGCTCCTCTAACGATTCTTTAAAATATTCTTTAAAATCAATCGCAAATTGTTGATTGATTGCATTAAAATCCAATTTAAAATTACTCATTAATTGCATAATTACCGCTTTTCTAATCTTATCCTCATCACTTAGCCTAATGCCTTTCGCAAAAGGCAAGTGATGATTGTCCAATGCCTCTTGGTATTGTGCCAAATCTTTATAATTTTGCGCATAATAATCCTTACCCCCGCCAATAGAAGTCAGCCCGATTCCAATTGTTTGCGTGCCTCCTTGCGTGCTATATCCTTGAAAATTGCGTTGTAATTGCCCTTTTTGTATGGATTTAAACAGCTCATCATCAGGCTTTGCAAAATGGTCCATTCCAATCATTTGGTAACCATTTTGAAGCAAATAATCAATTGTCCATTCTAGGATTCTAAGCTTTTCCTCTGGATGTGGGAGAGTGGTTTCATCAATCTTGCGCATTGTTTTTTTAATCCAAGGAACATGCGCATAGTTAAAGACAGCAAAGCGGTCTGGATTGAGAAGCAGGCAGGATTCTAAAGTCTTCTTAAAAGTCTCCAAACTCTGATAAGGCAAGCCATAGATTAAATCAAAATTAATAGAAGTAATCTCATAATCTCTTGCAAGCTGGATTGCGTTTTGGACAAGCGTAAAAGACTGGATTCTATGAATCGCCTCCTGCACTTTTGCGTCAAAATCTTGGATTCCAAAGCTTAAGCGGTTAAAACCTCCTTTTTTGAGCACTTCCATTTGTGAGCGTTCAAAGAATCTAGGGTCAATCTCACAGGCAATTTCTGCATTTTGTCCAAAATTTGGAAAAGTATTTTTCAATAAATCAATCAAAACCCCCAATTCTTCTGCATTAAAAAATGTAGGAGTGCCGCCGCCAAAATGGAGTTGATACACGGGTTTGTTTGTATCCATTGCATTTTTTAATAATTCTAGCTCTTTTTTGAGATATTCTAAATAAGTTTTTTTATTTTCCTCTTTGCTTGTATAGACTACATTGCAACCACAAAAATAACAAGCACTACGACAAAAAGGCAAATGCACATAAAGAGAGAGGGGGCTTGTATCTGCCTTTAAATCTTGCAAATACAAATCCAAAGTATAGTTTTCGCTAAACTCCACCGCAGTGGGATAGCTTGTATAACGCGGACCAGGCTTAGAATAAGTGGCAAATTGCTTAAAATCAATCTTATTGGATTGCATTTTGTGGAATCCTTCAACTAAAAATTAAAATGAATCTGGGATTTTTGGAATCTCAAAGAACAAATAAGGATAACGTTTTTTAAGATTTTTTACCAAAGCTTTGGGTTCTTTTTCGTAATTTTTGATTTCTTTTAATGCAATGCACCACACATCTTCAAAATCCACCGGCACATTATAATAAATTTCTTTTTCTAGCTTAAACAGATATTTATCTATCTCAAGCTGTTTAGCGGATTCTAAAAGTTGTTGCATATTTTTTTTGGATACCAAATAAAATTCTTGTGCGTTTTTGTCTTTGAAACAATAAGTCAAATCTCCGTCCAAGTCAGAATCATAAACCTTAGATTGTGTCTTTGCATTGCGGATAATCTCTTGCAATGAATCATAAAGATTATTTGCCTGCTGGACTGAATTGTTTTGTTTTACTAGCGGTTTTGGTGCAGCCAAACCATTACTCCTTTTTGCGCGTGTAGGCGATTTTCTGCCTCTTGAAAAATCTTACTCTGCTCTGATTCTAATACTTCCTCGCTGACTTCTTGTCCGCGATAGGCTGGCAAACAATGCAAAAAGATTGCATCTTGTTTGGCAAGCTTCATCAACTCACTATCCACGCAATACTCTTGAAATGCTTTTTTTCTTGCTTCTTTTTGCTCTTCTTGTCCCATAGACGCCCAAGTGTCAGTCGTTACAACATCTGCACCCAAAATCGCCTCTTTGGGATTCTCACTTAGCAGAATCTTTGCGCCTGAAATTTTAGCAAAACTTTCGGCTTTTTGGAGAATATTTTGAGAAACTTTATAATCTTTTGGCGAAGCAATCCGCAAGGTAAAGCCAAGCTTAGCCGCAAGCATAAGCCAAGAATGCGCCATATTGTTTCCATCGCCAATATACGCAACGATGGGATTCTTATCTTTGCCACATTCTTGCATTGTCATAAAATCCGCCAACAATTGCATCGGGTGAAAATCATCGCTTAGCCCATTGATTACAGGCACATTAGAATAAGCAGCAAACTCTTCTAAACGCGAATGTTCGTGCGTCCGCATCATCACCAAATCCACCATAGAAGACAACACGCGCGCGGTATCCTTAATCGGCTCTCCGCGCCCTAATTGCGTATCATTGCTAGAAAGAAAGATTCCATTACCACCCAACTGATAGATTCCTGTTTCAAAACTCACGCGCGTTCTTGTGGAGTTTTTCTCAAAAATCATACCTAAAGTCTTGTGCGCAAGTGGATTGCTGTATATACCACTTTTTACTTCGTTTTTAAGAGTTTTAGCGAGGGTTAGAATCTCTAAAATCTCTTCCTTGCTAAAATCCGCCAAAGTTAAAAAATGTCGCATTTTGTAACCCCAAATAATTTAAATTAAAAGGTCTGATTTTACCCAATCAAACTAAAATAAAACTTTAAACAAAATCAAAGGCTTATCATACAATAATTTTTACTAAAAAAGGTTCAATATGCACGAATTTTCTGTCGTCTCTTCCCTGATAGAATCCTGCGAAGAAATCGCACAAAACAATCAAGCAAAGAAAATTCTCGTGATTCATTTAGACATCGGGGAGCGGAGCGGAGTCAATGTGGCTTTACTCAAAAGCGCGTTTGAAGAGTTTAAGTTAGGCAGTCTCTGCGAACAAGCCAAACTTCTTATTCAAGAATCCAAAGTAGAACTCACTTGCGATTCCTGTCATCAAAGCAATCCCGCAAGAGAATTAGACTACACGCATTGCCCTCATTGCGGAAGTGAGCAAGTAAAGATTACAAAAGGTAACGAAATGCTCCTTTTGCGTTTAGAAATGGAGTAAATGTGATTTCGCAATCTCGCCCTTGAATCTTTTTGATTGCTTAGATTATAGATTCTTTGCCTCTCACTATGTTCGCTCCTCGCAAGGACGCGTTGGGGAATTATCCTTGCGAGATTCTACTTGTAGAATCGTAGCAATCTATAATGTTGGATTCCAAAAATAATGCAATGGAATCGTGATTGGCGATATATGAGATTTAAGAGTAAGAGAACAATTACCTGCCTTAAGTCAGAATCGCACTAGCAAGCATAGAACCAATCCAAGCGACGACATATGCACAAATAGTTGTCATAACAAACAAAAACACAATGTATTTAAACCCGCCCGCCTCTTTGCCAAAAACCACCGTCGCTGCAAGACAAGGATTATAAATCATCACAAAGAGAATAAATGCAACCGCCGTTTGCAATGGGATTGCCCCCTTAATCACTTGCATAAGATTTTCGCTCTCTTCATTTACTTCTCCACCTAGAGAATAAAGCACACCCATAGTAGAAATCACCACTTCTTTTGCCGCCAATCCACTCAAAAGTGCCACGCTCATTCTCCAATCAAAATTAAGCGGAGCAAAAACAGGCTCAATCAGCTTACCTGTCATTCCCAAATAACTATTTTCAATCAAGGATTCTTCTAACTCAAAGGCAAACTTTTCTTTCTCTTTTTCATTTAACGCTTGTTCTATCTTGCTTTCATAAACTTCTTTTGTCTCTTCTTGAACAGGATAAGAGCTTGCAAACCATATCAAAATAGAGGCTGCCAAAATAAAAGTTCCTGCCTTTTTAAGATACATTTTTGCTTTGGTATAAATTGCAAACCATACCAATCTCCAATTTGGCATACGATATTTTGGCATTTCCATAACAAAAGGTTCATCTGGACCTTTAAAAGCAATCAAACGAAGAATCTTCGCCATTACCAATCCTAACAATGCGCCTAAAATATAGATTCCAAATAGCCAATTCCCTGCTTGTTGTGTTGGAAAAAATGCTCCAACAAAAAGCACATATACAGGCAATCTTGCGCCGCAACTCATAAAATTAATAATAAAAAGCGTCAATAATCTATCTTTGCGGCTTTTCAAAGTTCTTGTTGCCATAAAGGCAGGCACAGAACAACCAAATCCTGTTACAAGCGGGATAAAACTTTTGCCGTGCAAGCCAAATTTATGGAAAAATCCATCTAGCAAAAACGCAACGCGAGACATATAACCCGTTGTCTCTAGCAATGCGATTCCAAAGAATAAAATCACGATATTGGGCAAAAACAACACGACCGCTCCTACACCACCAACGATTCCATCTGCAAGCAATGAAGCGAGACTTTCGCTTTCAATATTGTCTTTGATTAATTCTCCAAGCCAACCAAAAAAGCTCTCAATTAAATCCATCGGCAACGCACCAAGCGTAAAGGTAAGCTGAAACAATGCCCACATAAAAAACAAAAAAATCGGAATCCCAGCATATTTGTTAATCAAAATTTTATCAATGCTATGCGTATAACCTTGCTTTTCTTTACCCTCATAATGCACGGTTTCCGTTATCAAGCCCTGCACGAATGCATTTAAATCTTCTAAGAAAATTTCTTTATTGGAGGGTGTATCATAAATTGTATATAAATTATTTAAAGAATCTTGCAGTTTTTTAGATAATTCCATCCAAATAGGTTTTTCATGTAGAATCTGAAAGGTTTTTTCCTCTTGCTTTAGCAACAAAATCGCAATTTGACGCGCACTTAAGCCAAGCGATTCCATGCTCGCATCTTTTTTGCTTTTGATAAATTCCTCCAAATGCAAAATTTCTGTCTCAATCGCATTGCTATAAATGCGTTTATTTGCATTTTGTCCCTTTTCGTAAGTCGCCACTATCACATCTAAGAGAGATTCTAAATTTTCTTTTGTATGTGCGGAAACTTGCACACTTGGAATCCCAAGCAATTCACTTAAGGATTCCGTCTCAATTTTTATTCCCTCCTTGCGCGCCTCATCACTCATATTGAGGACCAAAACCATCTTTTTTTGCATTTCAAGCAACTGCGCACTCAAGAGCAAATTGCGCTCTAAATTTGTAGAATCTGCCACATTCACAATCAAATCATAATCATTAGATTCTACAAAATGTTTTGTGATTTTTTCTTCTTCTGAATAACCATAAAGTGAATAAGTACCGGGTAAATCTACAATTTGTAACACATATCCTTTGTGCCAAGTGCTTGCTTCGGCTTTTTCAACCGTAACACCCGGAAAATTTCCTACTTTCATCGTGGAATGGCAAAGCGCATTAATTAACAAACTTTTGCCAACATTGGGTTGCCCCACAAGGGCGATTTTGATTCGTTTTGTTTCGCCCATTTCTATCCCTGCACCCTTTCTACTTGAATCGCATTTGCTTCCTCTGCACGCAAAACAATGCAGTTTCTATCTAGTTCAACCAAAATCGTAGAACCTCCAAGAGAAGTTTCAAGTTTCTTAATGCGTTTTGCCTTAGAGATTCCAAAGCTAAAGAATCTGTCTCTTAATTGTTCATCTACACCCAAATGCGTAATCACTCCGCATTCTCCGTCTTTTAGCGCGTTGATTGTCATTCCAATTCCTCCACCCTATTGTCAAATTATCTGAAACATTGTAGCTTTTAGAAAGTTAAAACAATATTAAAATTGATTATCATTTTATAAAATTAAGAGTTTTATGCAATTACAAATATAAAAAAGTAGAAAAGTGGAATTGATTTTAAGATTTTAATTTTCTTCTGCCCATTTTAAAATTGTATCTTTTTGAGAGATGAAATTGTCAAAATGATGTGAGCCTCCCTCTTGAATAATCAGTTTAGAATCCTTAAATTTCTGTGCCGCAATTCTATAATCAAGCACTTGGTCGCCCTTTTGCAAAAGCACACAATATAGCTCTGGAGCAATAGAATCCACAAAATATTGCTTCAAACTTTCCACCAAATTCAAACTCCAAAAAAAGGAAGTATTCTGATAAGGAACATTAACACGCCCAATCGCTGGTAATAAAGTCTTGTAGGCATCTATTACGGGATTAATCAAAACAGCTTTAAGATGATATTTCTGTGCCAAAAATGTTGCATAATAACCTCCAAGCGAACTTCCAATCAAGCAAATTTTGTGTGTCTTGGAATATTCTGCAATCAAAGATTCTGCAAGCGCAATCGCCAAAGTTGGCACATAGGAGAGATTAGGCGTGAGTGCATCGGGTGCAAAAGTGATGATTTGTTTCCCTTTGTAACATAATCCAACACTACGAAACCCATGTAAATACAACAACACGACTAAATTCCCAAAAAATTATTTTACAGCTTTTAGTGCGGCTTCGTAATCTGGCTCACTTGTAATTTCGCCTACAATTTCTTTATGCACGATTTGTCCCTCAGGATTGACAACAAATACTGCGCGTGTTAGCAAACCTTCTAATGGAGAACCTGCTAGAATCACGCCATAAGAATCTCCGAAATCTTTATTTCTAAAATCACTCAATGCAGTTACATTTTCAATTCCTTCAGTAGAACAAAATCTACCTTGAGCAAAAGGAAGGTCAAGAGAAACAACAAAAACTTGTGTATTAGGAATATTTGCTGCTTTTTCATTAAACTTTCTTGTTTGTGTTGCACAAACCCCTGTGTCCAAAGAAGGCACAACATTGATAATTTGGTATTTGCCACTTGCTCCACCTACACTTTTAACACTTAAATCTCCTGCTACCAAATCAACCTTTGGTGCTTTATCTCCAACTTGAACTGCTTTACCCGCGAGTGTTACTGCGTTACCTTTAAAAGTTACCATTTTATTTCCTTAAAAAAATTAATTGAGTTTTTATTATTAAATAACGAAACTAAATTTTAGATTAAAATGCTTCAATTCTTGGGCGAGTTTGTAGAGAAGAAATGGCATCAAACTCCCCAAGTAAATAAGATTCTATTGCCACGCGTCCAATCATTGCGGCATTATCCGAACAAAATTCCAAAGGGGAAAGCAATAATGTAACACCATAATCCCTGCACATCTTTTCTATTTGCTCCCTTAAAGCAAGATTAGCACTTGCTCCGCCCACGATTCCAAAATACTTCCACTGATGAGAATTTGCACGATTTTGTTCAAAAAATATTTTACATTTTTGCACCAAATGTGTAATGGCGGATTTTTGGAAGCTAGCACAAAGGTTTGCTTTAAATTCCTCGCTCAAAATTTCTTTGGATTCTTTTTCTCTTTCAATCTGCACTCTTACCGCATTTTTTAATCCTGAAAAACTAAAGGCATACTGCTTCTTGCTACGCAATGGAATCGGAAAATCATAAATACCGCTCTTTCCTTGCTTGGCATAAGATTCCACGATTGGACCGCCGGGATAACCAAGTGAGAGCATTTTTGCTACCTTATCAAAACTTTCACCAAAGCTATCGTCTAAGCTTTGTGCGCAAATGTTAATATCGTGGAATCCCTTTGCTTCAAGTAATAGTGTATGTCCACCCGAAACAAGCAAAGCTCCTAGAGGAAAAATCGCTTCAGATTCTAAGAACAAAGAATACAAATGCCCTTTTAAATGATTTACGCCAATGAGTGGGATATTTAATGAAAAAGCCAAAGTTTTCGCCATTATTAAACCTTCCATTAAGGTTACATTCAAACCCGGCTCTGTGGTAACGGCAATGGCTTTCACTTCCTTGAAATAAGGTTTGACTTTTTCTAAAATGAGAGGTAAGGATTCTGCGTGCAGACGACTTGCAAGCTCCGGCACAACGCCGCCAAAAGTAGAATGCTGTTTTTCTTGAGAGATTTTTTGATGAAAGATTAAAAGTTTAGAATCAATTTGAGTGAGTGCGATAGAACTATCATCGCAACTGCTTTCAATACTTAAGATAAGCCCACTCAAACGATTCTCTTAGCCTATGCGTTTTGGTCTAATACATTTACACCCAAACTTGCTAATTTTTTATCTACTTTTTCCAAAGCTTTTTCCAAAGTTTCTTTACTAATATCGGGTAAATTACCGCCCCAAGCTTTTTCTGCTTGATTATAACCTCTGATAATTCCCTCTCTACCAGCTTTTAATTTTTCAACATCATCTCCTGCACCAGCTAAAACAAAATCTGCGATTCTATCTGATGTTTTTGCAACACCAAAGAATCCGTCTTCTGCAATCAGTGCTTTTGCTTCATCTTGTGTAAGCTCTTGGATTGGCTTACCATCATAACCAATAGAGCCTAAATCCAAACCTTTTAAAATACCGCTTAGTTTAAAAGGGTCGTTCATTGCACTTGTATTTGAACCAAAGAGCCCATTTTGAGAAGAGAAATTTGTCTCACTTGAAATTGTAACATTCATTTGAAACTGCATAATATAGCCGGTTACCAAAGACTTCGCATCAATATTTGAAGCTGCTTCTTGGATTTTTTTGTTTCTATCTTCCGCAGAAGTCTCATCTTTTTTCAGCGGATTAGAACTCATTGCATTTTGCAAATCGTTTGCATACTCAAAACTACTTTTTGTAGAATTACTAGAAATATTCATTGCCATATTGTCCTCCTTGACAAAAATTTATGTAATAATATCGTCAATTTTTTTAAAAAGAGTATAGAAAATGAAAAAATTTTTTGCAGAATGGGAAAAACAAGACGGAATCTTACTCTCTTTTCCACACGAAAATTCAGATTGGAAGCCTTATTTAGAGGAAGTGCGCAATACATACTGCGAAATTATTTACCCAATTTTACAGGTAGAATCCTGTGTGCTTGTGTGTGAAAACAAAACATCTACCAAAGATTACATAAACAATTATTTTGCCAAAAAAGGCTGGAATCCAAAACTTCTTTCTCGTCTATATTGCATAGAGATTCATAGCAACGACACTTGGGCGCGCGATTTTGGAGGTATTACAATTGCAAAAAATAACCAAAATATTGTGCTTGATTTTGGGTTTAATGGTTGGGGATTGAAGTTTGCTTCCAATTTTGACAACAAAATCACTCGCGAACTTGCTAAACTTGGAATCTTAAAAAACATTAAAACAGAAAATTTGATTTTAGAGGGCGGGAGCATAGAAAGCAACGGGGCTGGCATTTTACTCACAAATACACAATGCTTACTAGAGGGCAATCGCAATCCAACCTATACACAAAAACAACTTGAAAAAAAACTCAAAAAAACTCTAGGGATTCAACAGATTCTATGGCTAAATTCTGGTTATTTACGCGGCGATGATACCGATAGCCATATTGATACTCTTGCGCGTTTTGTAGATAAAAAAACGATTGTTTATGTAGGTTGCACAGACAAAAACGACGAACATTATTCTGCACTCCTTGCAATGAAAAAGGAGTTAGAAAAATTGCGTGACCTAAAAGGCAAGCCTTTCAAACTCGTTGAATTGCCTTTTGTTGGCGCAAAGTATTTTGATAATGAGCGACTTCCCGCGACTTATGCGAATTTTTTATTCTTAAATGGAACGATTCTGCTTCCCACCTATCAAGATTCCAACGATAATCTCGCAAGAGAGATTCTACAAAAAGCCTGCCCAAAACACAAAATTGTCCCTATTGATTGCTCTGTTTTAATCCGACAACACGGAAGTTTGCATTGTATTAGTATGCAATTTCCCAAAAACACATTAGATTTCAAAGCCCTAAAAAATCTTTAAATCATAAAGTTATATTTAAGAATATTTCAGTAGAATTGCGCTTTACTTTTGAAGTTAAGCGGAAATGGCGAAACTGGCAGACGCACTAGACTTAGGATCTAGCGCCGCAAGGCATGGAGGTTCAAGTCCTCTTTTCCGCACCACTCTACATTGAATTTTTCCCAAAAGACTATTAAAATCGCTAATTTTTTGCTATCATTTTCGCTTCACTTTATTTGTATAGGAAACAAAATGGAATCACAAAATTTCGCAGAACCAAAAGAGCTATTAGAATCCCTCACTGCTCAAGTTAAAACAAACAATTTACTTCAAAACCAAATTCTAATGTCTCAAATCATCACAAATACAAAAATCAATAAAAAAGACAAGCAAATCTTGCTGCTTCTCTTGCAAGATAGAGACAGAAACTACCTCCGATTAAACCACAACCCACAAGTTTATGCGACAATCAAAGAATACTTAGAGATTCTACGTCCTCTTAAAATCCAACGCAATGCACTCGTTAGAATCGGTGGAGAAAATGACGGAGGATATGTAATGTGTCGCCCTCTTCTAAAAATTGGGGGGGGGGGGGCAAAATGCCCCCTATTTGAAAAAACCAAAAAAAATTACAAAAGGTGTTGGTGACTGGAACTTATACACAAAACCAA
>NZ_JAIEFA010000055.1 GCF_029067145.1 Helicobacter sp.
AAAGGAGATACAAAATGAACGCTAAAACTTTACTTTTAAGCACATTACTTGCAGGTAATGTTTTTGCTTTTGAAGTTGCAGAATTACCAAATATCCACGAGAGAGTAACTCCAGATATTTCACAAACAAAAATCTATTCTTATTACGATTCCATTAAGGAAGCTAAAAATGCAGTAGTAAATATTTCCACACAAAAGAAAGTCAAAGCACCTAATCTTCAAGGGCACCCCTTACTAAATGACCCATTTTTCAAGCAATTTTTTGGAGATGCCTTTGGTGCAATGATTCCAAAAGACCGCGTAGAACGAAGTTTGGGAAGCGGAGTAATCATCTCTAATGATGGCTATATCGTAACAAACAACCATGTGATTGACGGAGCAGACAAAATCCTCGTTTCCTTGCCTGAAAGTAATAAAGAATACGAAGCCAAAGTAATTGGTAAAGATTCCAAAAGCGATTTGGCGATTATCAAAATCAATGCAAAAAACCTACCATTTTTGAAATTTGCTTCTAGCAATGATTTGCAAGTAGGCGATGTCGTCTTTGCGATTGGAAATCCTTTTGGCGTGGGCGAAAGTATCACGCAGGGCATTATTTCTGCACTCAACAAAAACGGAATCGGAATTAATGATTATGAAAATTTTATCCAGACAGACGCTTCTATCAATCCGGGCAACAGCGGTGGCGCACTTGTAGATAGCCGCGGAGGCTTGATTGGAATCAATACCGCGATTCTTTCTCGCACAGGTGGAAATCACGGAATCGGATTTGCGATTCCGTCTGAAATGGTAAAAAAAATCTCCAAAGCCTTGATTGAAGATGGAGTGATTGAGCGCGGATATTTGGGCGTCAGCATTCAAGATGTCAGCGGAGATTTACAAGAGGTTTATAAAAATCAAAAGGGTGCGGTTGTCATTGCGATTGAAAAAGATTCACCCGCAGACAAAAGCGGCTTAAAGGTTTGGGATTTGATTACCAAAGTCAATCACAAAGAAATCAAAGGCGCAGCAGATTTGAAAAACATCATTGGAACTTTTAATCCAAAAGAAAAGGTAACACTCACAATCCTTAGAGACAAAAAGGAGCAAACCCTTAGCCTCTCACTTGCCAAAGCACCCAACGAAGCACAAGCAAGCAATGTAAAAGAAAATAGTGGGATTGCTGGGCTTGAAATCAGCGCCTTGAGCGCGGAAACAAAATCTAAATATGGAATCCCAAACAATGTTCAAGGCATATTGGTTACAAATGTTCAAGCAAACAGCAAAGCAGAGGAATTAGGATTTAGCAATGGGGACATTATTATCCAAATTGAAAGCTTTATCATTCAAGACATCAAAAGCTTCCACGAAGCAATGAATCGCTATAAAGGGCAAACTAAACGAATGTTAATTAATCGTGGCGGAAGAATCTTTAGTATTGTCGCGAAATAAAAAATCTGTGGGATTCTAGGTTAAAATCCCCTGCTCCTTTGCAAAAAATGGAGACAAAGTAAGCTTGCGATTCTATATGCAGATTACAAAATACTAATTCAAACCGCAAGAGTGGCAGTTTGAACGCTCACTCTTTAGACGCTCTCTAGCATATTTTTTAACAAAACTTCACTTTTAAGCCAATTTTCACGCGACGCTTCATCTAGTGATTCCAAGAAATTCTCGTCTAACATATCCTTTAGTTTTCTGCCATCAAGAATTTGTGCAGAATCCTCTGCGCTTGCTCCAAGATTGAGCAGGGTGTCATTCAAGGATTCCTTATTAAATTCTATCTTAAAGCTCTGAATCACTAGCACTTCTATACTGCTAGAATTGGCACTTTGTGCAGTTTTTAGGAAAACTGCTTCATTGGTGCTATTAAGAATCTCATTTAAGCTCAAACCACCATCAAAGTTGCTGTCTTGCGAAATAGAATGATTGATAAAATCGCTCAAATTATCAATAAATCCTACTTGCTCTAAGAATTTCTTTTGCATTTCCACATTGCCACCAAACTGCTCTGACACAGAAGAATAGCTCCCATTCATCAAACTTACAAGAGTTTTGAGATTCACACCTTCCTCTAAGCTAATCTTGCCATCACCATCTGTATCGCTACTAAGATAGCCCATTTTGTAGGCTGCATCGTAATAGAATCCCTTGACATAATCACTTGCGGCTTCAAGGCTTCCAAACTGCTCTGCTAGCTTCTGTGCATTTTCTTGTGTCAATGGCACACGCACCTGCTTGCCGCTTACCTCATCTGTAAATTCTACCGCGAAAGATTCCTGTGTTTCGCTTGTAGTGGAATCTTCTACCGCAGATTCTGCTTGAATCTCCAAAGGATTATAAGCAACTTTGTCTTGCTCACTTACATTGCTTGGCGCAGTAGAGGAAGTCGTAAAAATATGCTTATCAAAAAGCCCTCCGCTTGTTCTATCTGCTTCTCTTTTTGCTAATGAATCATTTTCTATATTTTGTTGGATAATTTGCTTTGCTTTTTTTGCTTCTTCTGCATCTTTTTCTGTTAAACTTGTTGCTTCTTGCAAAACATTAGGAATCGCATTTTGTGTTATATTCTGCTCTTTATCTAACACATTGACTGCGGATTTTAGTGCTGCATTTTGAGCCTTTGCGCTAAGCTGACTTTGTTTTCTTGCCTCGCTAGATTCTGAACCCTCGCCGATACTAAGCGAACTAGATTCGCCATTTTCTGCATCTTTTAGGCTTTTTTTAAGAGATTCTACATCCACTTCTTTAGCGATTTTCGCACTCACGCTTCCATTGCTTTGGAGTTGAGCGATTGCTTCTTGAATCAATTTTTGCTTTTTAAAATAATCCTCTTGGCTTGAAGTAATACTCAAACGTCTGTTTTCAGCAGATTTATTTTCTGGATTGAGAGCCTCTTGCATCCATTCTGAATAATTCACGCCCGCGACATAAGACTGCACACCAAATTGTTTTGAATACGAGTAAGACATTTTATCTCCTTAATTACAATATCCTTAAATATTATGAAGTTCATTCCTTTGCAAATTAAGAAGCAAAAATCATTCCTAAATGATGATATTCAAAAATATTTTTATAGATTCAATGCAGTTTGTAGTTTCATATAAATCCCAGCCCACAAAAGACAAATAGTAGAATCTTAAGATTCCACTAAAGAAGTGCGGATTATAATTTACCCACAGGCAAAAAGACTTTTCCAAAATGCGCATTCAACACCGCAGCCCCGCAACCATAAAACGAGAACAAAGCAATCCCAAGTTCCGAATACGCAGCCAATTCGTGCGCAAAATGAGACATTATATCAAAGGCATTCAATGCCAATCCGATAAATAAAAAATCTATCAAGATGAAAATAATCAACAAAATCTTATGTGTTTTCATTGCGCCAATCGTCATAAATAAAGTGAAGATTAAATAAGCCAAAAACGCAAATCCCAACTGCTTAGTATCTGCACTTTGAGCCAATTTTTCGCCAAAAACTCCATTTTGAATGAGCCAAGTCATTCCCATAGAATACCAAAAAAGTGCGTAAGCCCCAAAGGCAGTTGCACCAAAAGTATTGTTATGCTTAAAATCATTCAAGCAAGCAATCAATTGTGCAGTTGCACCAAGAAATATCGCCCAAGGAATCACCAAAGAAACACTAGAAGTAATACCCAATTTCTGCGAAGAAGCAACCAAAGTAATCACTGCCAAACCGAACAAACCCAATGCCGAAGGGTCTGCAACCAACACTTTTACCTCTTTTATCTCTCTCATCTTGTCCTCCTTGCGCCTAAGATTCTATACACAAAAAGGCTAACAAATTTGACGCACGATGTCAATAAATCTAGCAGATTCCTTGATATTTCTCTTTTACAATGTTACTAATATTCATTTATAGCAATGACGAATACTTTAGTTAAAATGGAAAAAGTTTAAATCAATAGATTAAAGATAGAAAGTTTTGTAAGGTTTTAGCTGGGGAGTTATTCCCCAACTTCATATAAATCTGTACTTAAATATCTCTCGCCTGTATCGCAAAGAAATGTTACAATATTGGCATTTGGATATTTTTTGGCTATTTCCTTTGCCGCCCATAGATTTGCACCGCTTGAGATTCCAATCAAAATCCCCTCTTGCCTTGCTGCTTTACGAGATTCTGCAATCGCCCACTCCACATCTACTTTCAAAATTTCATCAATCAAATCTGTTTGTAGAATTTTTGGAATAAATCCCGCTCCGATTCCCTGAATCTTATGTGGTCCGGGCTGCCCACCACTAAGCACGGGAGAGTTAATCGGCTCTACCGCGATGATTTTTACATCAGGATTCTTTGATTTTAGCACCTCGCCCACACCGCTTAATGTCCCTCCTGTACCTACAGCAGAAACAAGCACATCTACTTTTTCTAGTGCATCTAAAATCTCTAATGCGGTAGTTTCACGATGACTTTTAGGGTTAGCGAAATTTTCAAATTGTTGCAAGATAAAAGAATCTTTGATTTCTTGCTGTAATTCTAACGCACGATTGACTGCACCTTTCATTCCTTGCTCTTTTGGAGTCAAAACAAGTTTTGCACCCAATGCTGCCATTAATTTTCTGCGCTCTATACTCATAGATTCTGGCATTGTAAGGATTAGTTTAATACCTTTTGCTGCACAAATAGATGCAAGTCCTATCCCTGTATTGCCACTTGTTGGTTCAATGATTGTAGTATTTTGATGAATCGTGCCATTTTTTAACGCATCTTCAATCATTCCAAGTGCAATTCTGTCTTTGACAGAACCACTCGGATTTAAAAATTCGCATTTTGCATAAATATTCGCCCCAGCTTCATCAGACAATGCACGCATTTTCAAGAGGGGAGTTTTGCCAATCGCCTCTGCAATAGAATGAATCACTTTCATTTTCTATCCTTAAAAAAGTAAATTTAAAAATAAAATAATAATTCTGTAATACAGCACTAACTAATCTCCTTTAAGGCTTACTTATCATATTTTATTATTTCGCATATTTTATAT
>NZ_JAIEFA010000056.1 GCF_029067145.1 Helicobacter sp.
TCTTAAAATAAAGTGCAAAATTTTTTAACTTTATTTAGTTTGTTAAGGTTGTTACGCAAGGAAACAAGTTTGCTTTGTTTGATTAATGCTATAATTCCTATAAATCTTTATCATTTTTAAGGTTACAAATGAAAATTTTATTTCTCTCGCATACAGATTCTAATCTTTATCTTTTTCGTCTGCCTATTATGCTAGCCCTCCAAGCACAAGGACACGAAGTCATCGCGCTAATCCCAAAAGGAGCAGACTTTGATAAATTTGCCCCTCTTGGCATTCAAGCCATTGACTATTCTATCAATCGCAGTAGTCTCAATCCTCTAAGTGCTTTCAAAACGATTCAAGAAATTACAAAAATCTTGCAAAATCTCAAGCCCGATATTGTGCATACTTTTATGCTTAAGCCCAATATTTATGGCGCGTTTGCCTCTTATCTTGCGGGTAGAAAATATGTGATTAACAGCCTTACAGGTTTGGGAAGTTTTTATATTGATGAGAGTCCAAAATCTCGCGCTTTAAGATTCATCATAGAATCCCTCAATCGCCTTGCATTTAGAATTGCCCAAAAAGTGCTTTTTCAAAACAATGATGATTTAGAATTGTATGTGCAAAAAGGAATCGTAAAACGCGAAAAAGCCATATTAATCAAAGGTTCTGGCATTGATACACAAGCCTTTGCACCAATCAATCAAGAATCCTACCACCAAATGCGCCAAAAACTAAGCACAGAATTAAATCTCCCCCTTACACGCGATTCTATCCTTGTGCTAATGGTCGCGCGCGCTATTGCGCACAAGGGAGTTAGGGAATATTACCGAGCCGCAGAGATTCTTAAAGCCAACAACCCACATTGCATTTTTTTGTATGTTGGCGGAGTGGATTTGGGCAATATTTCCTCAATGAATGAGGAGTTTCTGAAAGGCTCCACTGCGGTTATTTATCTCGGGCAACGCAACGACATTCGCTCGCTTGTAGGAGCTTGTGATTTGTTTGTTCTGCCAAGTTATCGTGAGGGGATTCCTCGCACACTCTTGGAGGCTGGAAGTATGGCAAAACCTATCATTACAACAAATGCTGTTGGCTGTCGTGAGGTGGTAGAGAATGGTAAAAATGGCTTTTTGGTAGAAATTGGCAATGCAGAGGAACTCGCACAAAGAATCGCGCAACTAAGTAAAGATAAAGACTTGCGAGCGCGCTTTGGACAAACAAGCAGAGAAAAAATTTGCACTGAATTTAGCACGGATTCTATTGTTAAAAGCTATTTGTCCCTGTATCACTCGGTTTTGGATTCTACCTCTAAGCAATCCTTTGGAATTTACAAAGACTTTATCAAGCCTCTTTTGGATATTTCGCTGGGGGCGATTCTGCTTGCGTTATTTTCCCCTATTTTGCTTGTTGTTGCCTTGCTTATCCGCACGAAGCTTGGCTCTCCTGTGTTTTTTATGCAAGAACGACCGGGCAAAGAGGGCAAGATTTTTAAGATTTACAAATTTCGCACAATGAACGATGCACGCGATGAAAAGGGGGAATTACTCCCCGATGAAGCAAGACTTACACAACTAGGCAAATGGATTCGCAAAAGTAGTTTAGATGAGCTACCACAACTCTTTAATGTATTAAAAGGCGAAATGAGCTTCGTAGGTCCCCGCCCGCTTCTTGTGGAATATCTACCTTTGTATTCCAAAGAGCAAGCGCGTCGCCACGAAGTCAAGCCGGGCATTACAGGCTGGGCGCAAATCAATGGGCGCAATGCAATTTCTTGGGAAGAAAAGTTCGCACTAGATGTGTGGTATGTGAATCATCTTAGCTTTTGGTTAGATTGCAAGATTTTATGGGGGACTTTTTATAAGGTAATTCAACGCAAGGATATTAGCTCTGGCACAAGCGCAACAATGGAGAAATTTCAAGGCAACAAAACGTATTCTTGTAAAGAGTAAGCAAAATGAGAGATGAAGCAATCTAAATAAAAGCCTCTCACAAGAATGAGGCATTCAACACAAACTTGTTTCCTTGCGTAACAACCTTAACAAACTAAATAAAGTTAAAAACCTTTACACTTTATTTTAAGATTCTGTAATATAATGAAAGTTTAAACTTTAAAAAGAGAAATAATGAAAAAGCTAGTCTTAGGAACTTTGTTAAGTTTAGGAATCTCAAGCATACTCTTTGCAGAAGTAGATTTCATCGCACTTGCAACCAATGGAGAGTTTAACGAACAAAGTGCAGGTGTAAAGGTTTTAAATGATGAGGAGATGAGCCAAGTTGTAGGCGGGGCGTATCTTTATGAAATTGAAAATGGGCGCACCACAGTGCCAGAGGTTGTGATACATCAATATGGCACAGCCAATAATTCAGGCACAAGAGTATCTTATACAGCATACTATGACTTTAAACCTGATACTAGTGAGCAAAATCCAGACAGATACCAAGAACAAACTGCCTACGGACTTCTTAATGTAGATGATGGAAGCGGACGCTATAAGCCTGTTGTTTCTGCGACTTTAAATTTACTTACCAATCAAGTAAGTGTTTCCATTATTGGTATGAATCAATATAATCCTGTCTATACAAGAAGCGCGGATAGATATTATGCAGATAAAATACTTACAGATAATAAGACTTCGCTTATGAATACAATCAATGGTGTAATTAGAAACCATGCACAAACATATTTGAAGAATCATTAAATAGTTATGGAACATATTTTGCTTACTCTTTAATAATTAAATTAAGGGGTAAGCAATGTCAAATATTGCTAATTTTAATTCTTATGGTAACTATTCAAATATCTATTTATATAACAACTCTCGCACGAACGACAAAACTAATAAATTAGACAACAATATTTCCTCAATGCAAACAGGCGGAAGCCAACAAAGCAATGCTTTAAACAATGATGAAATTCTAAATAAAATACAAAACCAAACGCACTTTTATCAAGAAGCTTGGAGAAAAAATATTGATAGCTATACAACAAACAATAACTTTAGAGATGCGTGGTTTGATGTTCGTGCTGTATCTGACGGAGAGCAAATAGGACTAAGAAATGAAAGTTTTGTTAAAGAAATTGAATCCAAAATGCAAGAAAAAGTAAAAGATAATATTACAAGTAAAGATGTAGAAGAAGCACAAAAATTTTTAAATGAACAAATGGATTCCATTATGCTTATGATTTATAAGTCCAATCCTGAAGTTATGGAAGACACAATGGAGGGAGATTATAAGTTTTACGCTAATAATGGGTTAAATAGAACAATCAATGTTGATCATATTGAAGTGGCAAGAGACTACCCAGAATTAAAGTTTGATAATCATTTATCAAGCCTATTTTAGCATATGGAATAAGGACAGAAAACAATGATTTAGACACAAGGTTTGAAGAGTTTTTAAAAAACATTCAAAACAATATCCAAGATAAAAAAAATAGGCGGAGATATAGGAGAATATGTAAAAAAAGGAGTTGCTGCTTATAGATATGAAAAAATGCAAATGAGTGGTTGCAATTTCTTCAGACAAGTTACAGATATGCTATCCCCTGCATTACAAGAACAAATCACAGATGCGATTGCTCAAGTAATGTCTTTTTATTCTCAACCTAATTCCATAGAATTTAATGGGGTTAAAATCTCTTGGGAAACACAATCAATTACTGATACTTATGGTGCTTTTTATCATAGCTTTGCGGATATATTTTTGGCAAACATAGAGATAAAATATTCACAAGATTTTAGCGACACCACTAACGACCTCCTTCTTTCTCTTGCTTCTAACTTTGATTCCTCTCAAACTTTCTTTGAAGTCTTAGAGCAAAGAGAGAAACTAGGAAAAGAGAATAGATTTAAAAAATAAAGAAGCTTTCCTTGCCTATGGAATCCCTCAAAACACCTTTACCAAATCTAATTCCACAGATTCTATAATGCAAACCTTGCTTAAGGAATCTAAAGAGGCTTAAAAAGAGAGATTATAAAC
>NZ_JAIEFA010000057.1 GCF_029067145.1 Helicobacter sp.
CTTTTTGTGTTTGTGGTATTTTTGCATTTGCATTCGTATTTGTTTTTACATTTTCATTTGTTTTTAAAATTTGTTTATCCAAAAGCATTTCCTGCTTGGGCATACTTTTAAGTTTTATTTCTTGATTACTTTCGTCCTTTTGCAAGCTAATTTTTTGGATATTGAGCTTTAAATCCTCTGCAACCTTATTCAAATCTTTTAGAGTTTTTACCTCTTGCGTTTGGGTTTTTGAAAATTCCAACAAATCCCTCGCACTTTTTAAAGTTGTCTTTGCAGGCAAAGTATCCAAAGTATCCTTTGGATTATTTAAAATATTTATTTTTGCATTTTTATTTTGCGATTCTGCGAATTTTTTAGAAAGATTGTATTTTTCGTCTAAACTTTTTAAAATATTACTTTGTTGGTTGTTGTTTTTAGAAAATTTATTTAATTCTTGCGGAATCTCTTGGGAATTTTGGGTTTTTTTGGATTTGATATCCGATTTTTTCGCATTTTTATCCATACTTAAAAAATTAAAAATTTCAGCAAATCCTCCACTTTCACTTTCGCTAACATTTTGAGCATTTGAAGTTTTGATAACACTTTTTTGATTGACTTGTTCAATATCTATTAAAGGAAGCATAGACGCACCTTTCTCTTAAAATTTAAGTTGAATTACTAAGGTATAAGCAAAAGCCATTCCAAAGATTTTTGATTATTTTTTTAGATTGTTTTAGTTAGAATCCACACCTAATTTTAATCTTAAGGAAAACAATGCAAGAAATCAGAAATATTGCGGTGATTGCGCACGTAGACCACGGAAAAACAACCCTAGTAGATGGACTACTTAGGCAGTCTGGAACTTTTGCAAACCACGAGCAAATAGATGAACGCGTGATGGATAGTAATGAGATTGAAAAAGAAAGAGGAATCACGATTCTATCTAAAAATACTGCAATCAATTATAAAGGAACAAAAATCAATATTATTGACACTCCCGGACACGCTGATTTCGGAGGAGAAGTAGAACGCGTCTTAAAAATGGTTGATGGCGTATTGCTACTCGTAGATGCACAAGAGGGAGTGATGCCACAGACAAAATTTGTCGTCAAAAAGGCACTTGCGCTTGGAATCCGACCGATTGTAGTTGTCAATAAGATTGACAAACCCGCCGCACAGCCTGACCGCGTGATTGACGAAGTGTTTGATTTGTTTTCGGCAATGGGAGCAAATGAAGAGCAACTAGATTTCCCCGTAGTTTATGCCGCTGCGCGCGAAGGATACGCGATAAAAGAATTAGAAGATGAGAAGAAAAACCTAGAACCGCTTTTTGACGCGATTTTAGAATATGTGCCTCTGCCAAGCGGAGAAAGCACAAATCCTCTACAAATCCAAATTTTTACCCTTGATTATGATAATTATGTGGGCAAAATTGGAATTGCTAGAATATTCAATGGTAAGATTAAAAAAGGCGAAAATGTAATGCTCGCAAAAAGCAATGGCGAAAAAGTAACGGGCAAAATCACCAAACTGATTGGATTCTATGGCTTGGCTAGAACAGAAATTGACGAAGCCAAAGCGGGAGACATTATCGCTCTTGCAGGATTCCATTCTATTAATGTTGGAGATTCCATTGTGGATATTGACAATCCGATTCCGCTTGACCCTATGCACTTAGAAGAGCCGACGATGAGCGTAAATTTTGCAGTCAATGATTCTCCTTTTGCAGGATTAGAGGGCAAACATGTAACAGCAAACAAATTAAAAGAGCGGCTAGAAAAAGAAATGCAAACCAACATCGCAATGAAAATTGAGGAACTAGGCGAAGGAAAATTCAAAGTCAGCGGGAGAGGTGAATTACAAATCACGATTCTAGCTGAGAATTTACGCCGAGAGGATTATGAGTTTAGCATTTCGCGCCCAGAAGTCATCGTCAAAGAAATTGATGAGGAAAAATGTGAGCCTTTTGAATCCTTAGTTATTGATACGCCTCAAGATTATGCCGGTAGCGTGATTGAAAAACTAGGGCGTAGAAAGGCGGAACTAAAGGCAATGAATCCTATGGGAGAAGGTTATACACGACTAGAATTTGAGATTCCAGCGCGAGGACTCATTGGCTATCGGAGTGAATTTTTAACCGACACAAAAGGGGAAGGAGTGATGAATAATAGCTTTTTAGAATTTCGTCCCTTTAGCGGAAACGTGGAAACAAGAGGCAATGGTGCGCTTATCTCAATGGAAAATGGAGAAGCAACGCCCTTTTCACTAGGAAATATCCAAGAAAGAGGGGTTTTATTTATCCCGCCACAAACCAAAGTTTATGTTGGTATGATAATTGGCGAACATAGCCGCGAAAACGATTTAGATGTGAATCCTATCAAGGCAAAACATTTAACCAATATGCGTGCAAGCGGCAGTGATGAGGCGATTAAACTCACGCCACCAAGAGATTTAAACCTAGAAAGAGCATTAGAATGGATTGAAGAAGATGAGATTTTGGAAGTTACTCCAAAAAACATTAGAATCCGCAAAAAAATATTAGACCCGACACAAAGAAAAAGAAAAAGTAAATAAGAGGAGAATCTATGCTAACTGTCATTAAAAGAAATGGACGCATTGAACCACTAGATGTAACCAAAATCCAAAAATACACGCGCGATTCTGTTGTGGGGCTAGAAGGTGTTTCGCAAAGTGAATTAGAAGTAGATGCGAAGTTGCAATTTCGCGATAAAATCACTACACAAGAGATTCAACAAACACTGATTAAAACCGCTGTGGATAAGATTGACATTGATTGTCCTAATTGGAGTTTTGTTGCAGCAAGGCTTTTTCTTTATGATTTATATCACCGCATTAATGGCTTCAATGGCTATAAAACCTTGCGTGAATACTTAGAACTAGGCGAAAATGAGAATCGCATCGTCAAGGGAATGAAAGACAAATTTGATTTGGAACGATTGGACAAAAAAATTGATACAAGCAGAGACTTGCAGTTTAATTATTTGGGTATAAAAACGCTTTATGATAGATATTTGCTAAAAGACAAAAAAGGTAATCCCATTGAATTGCCACAACATATGTTTATGGGAATCGCTATGTTTTTAGCCCAAAACGAACAAGACCCAAATTTTTGGGCAGAGCAATTTTATGATTTACTCTCCAAATTTGAAGTAATGGCAGCCACTCCTACGCTTTCAAATGCCAGAACTCCCCGTCATCAACTAAGCTCTTGCTATATCGGAAGCACACCAGATAATATTGAAGGGATTTTTGATTCTTATAAGGAAATGGCACTTCTAAGCAAATATGGCGGTGGAATCGGTTGGGATTTCTCCAAAATTCGTGGGCTTGGAAGCTTTATTGACGGACATAAAAATGCAGCGGGTGGAGTGATTCCATTTTTGAAAATCACAAATGACATTGCCATTGCAGTAGATCAGTTAGGCACAAGAAAAGGTGCGATTTCGGTTTATTTAGAGCCGTGGCATAGTGATATTTTTGATTTTGTGGATATTAAGAAGAATAGCGGGGAAGAAAGGCGCAGAACGCACGATTTATTCCCAGCACTTTGGATTCCAGACTTGTTTATGAAAAGAGTGCAAGAGGACGGCTTGTGGAATCTCTTTGATTCGCTCACTTGTTCGGATTTGACTAATCTTTATGGCAAAGCGTTTGAAGCCCGCTATGTTCAATATGAGCAAGACCCAAATATCCCCAAAGAAACGATTAAAGCAAAGGATTTATGGAAAAGAATCCTCACAAATTATTTTGAAGTTGGTTCTCCTTTCTTGTGTTTTAAAGATAACGCAAATTATGCAAATCCAAACCCACATACAGGAATCATTCGTAGCTCCAATCTCTGCACAGAGATTTTTCAAAATACTGAACCCAATGAATGTTTTATCCGTGTGGAATATGAAGATGGAACGATTGAGGATTTCCCAGAATATCAAGAAGTCATTACAGATTGTGGAATCAAAAAACCCTCCAATAAAATTACTTCCATTGACAGCATTAGAGGTAAAAAGGTTTTCATTGCGCAAAGAGAATCTAGTGATGGTAAAACTGCGGTGTGTAACCTAGCCTCCGTCAATCTTTCTAAGATTCATACTAAAGAGGACATTGAACGCGTTGTTCCTATTGCAATTAGAATGCTAGACAATGTGATTGATTTGAATTTCTGCCCAAATCGTAAAGTCAAGGTAACAAATCTTAACAATCGTGCGATTGGTTTAGGTGTAATGGGCGAAGCGCAAATGCTAGCAGAAGCGCGCATTGAATGGGGAAGCGACCAACACTTGGCAAAAATTGATGAAATTATGGAGATGATAAGTTACAATGCAATCCAAGCAAGTTGTCATCTCGCACAAGAAAAGGGAGTTTATAGTGAATTTGTCGGTTCAGAATGGTCTAAAGGAATCTTTCCGATTGACAAGGCAAATAATGAAGCAAAAAAACTCATTGACCGCGGAGGGCTTTTTGGATTCGTTTATGATTGGGATATTTTGCGCGAAGAAGTCAAAACCAAAGGGATTCGCAATGGCTATTTAATGGCGATTGCTCCAACAAGCTCTATTTCCATTCTCGTTGGCACGACACAAACGATTGAGCCAATTTATAAGCGCAAATGGTTTGAGGAAAACCTAAGCGGCTTGATTCCTGTTGTTGCTCCAAATTTGAGCTTGGATAATTGGAATTATTACACCTCTGCGTATGAGATTGACCAACGCTTACTTATCAAAGCCGCTGCGATTCGTCAAAAATGGATTGACCAAGGACAAAGCACAAATATTTTTATGGCTTTGAATCTCGCAAGCGGTAAATATTTAAATGAAATTTATATGCTAGCGTGGAAATTGGGCTTGAAATCCACTTATTATTTGCGCTCTCAAAGCATTGAAGCAGAAAACAACACAGACGCAATAGACCGCAGCATTGAATGTGAAGGTTGCCAATAAGTGAAAAAATCTTATTTAATTGATACTTCAATTATTTTAGATGATGTGGAGAATCTCTTTTTTCTCCACCAAAATGGGGAAAATGCAATTTTTATCTGTGATGTTACTTTAAGTGAATTGGACAAAAAGAAAGATTTAAGCAATGAAACAGGATTCTTTGCGCGGGAATTTTTTAGAAATCTAGGAGATTTCGCTTCCACTTCTTCATTTAATCCTGTGGAAAATGATAAAATCCACACATTTTATTTTACAATTCATCAGCAAAAAATTCCGCTACAAATGATTCATAGACCCAATTATAAAACCAAATTTCAAGACTATGGATTAAACGACGCGCGCATTTTGGAGATTGCCAAAGATTATCATTTTGTGCTACTCACAAACGATATTTCTCTCAAAGTCTATGCGCTTTCGCTTAATCTTTCTTCGCAATCTCTTTTGAGAGATAGAATGGAGAATCCTCAAGCCATTGAGTTTTTGAATCATTTTCAAATCCACAAAAGCAATATCAAAGAAAATCTTGAGCGCAATGAAGCATTTGCTGCACTCAAAAATTGGAGTTTGATTGAGATTTCCGAACAAGACAACACCGAAAACAGCCTCTACCTCACAGGCAGAAAACATTACGGCATTAAACTAGACAATAGCTTTTATCCTTTGGATTTTGATGCGCGCTTAGAAGAGGATAAACTCTATATTAATCCGATTAACTTAGAGCAAAAATTTCTTTACGCACTTCTAACGCACCCCAAAAACAAAATCACAATTTGTAGCGGCGCAACAGGAAGCGGCAAAACACTCATTGCTTTACAAGCAGGATTGCATTTGCTAAAAAAAGGCGTCGTCAATGGAATCGTGTATCTGCGCAATACTATCACCGCAAACGATAAAGAGGCAGAACTTGGATTCCGCAAAGGTGATGAAAATCAAAAATTGCATTACTTTATGTATCCTCTTTTTAGTGCAATTAACTTTATGATTACCAAAATGCAAAAGGAATCTCTAGCCAAACGCATTGAATATCGCGGAGAAGCAAACAGCATACAAAGTCAAGAAGCCACAGAATATTTCTTGAACAAACACAACATTGAAGTGCTAGATATTGCCCACGCACGCGGAGTAAGTATTGCTAAGAAATTTGTCATTTTTGATGAGGCGCAAAATGCCTCTAATGCAACCATTAAGCTAATTGGCACAAGAATGGCAGAAGATTCTAGGATTGTCTTTTTGGGCGACCCTATGCAGATTGACCACCCTTATCTTAGCAAGCACCGCAATGGACTCATTAGCTTGCTGAAAAAAGCAAAACAAGATGATTTTCTTGCAGGCATTGTTTTGCATCAAACGATTCGTAGTGAGATTGCTAGCTGGTTTGAAGAAAATTTCTAAAATATCTTAACTGCGATTCTAGCATTTGTCATTGCAAGAAGTTACAAAACTTCATTGCGCGCATTGGCGACTTACCCAAACTTGCGAATACCTTGCATACAAAAACTTCACGACAGAATCGCAGTAAAAGCTATTCGCTCTTGTGGGATTCTACCTTGTCCAAAAAAGTTTGCAAATTCTCCAAATTAGCCTCTAGTTTCAATTGCACACCCTCTTGCAAAAATTCTTTTTGCACAATCTGAATATCAAGTTTTTTAATCCAATATTCAGCTTTAGAAAATGCGCTAAAAGGAATCTTTATCGCAAGGGATTCTTGAGGAATATAAAGCTGCAATACCCCCTGCTCCTTTGCCTTTTCTATTACATCTTTTGCACCTTGCGTGTAAGCTCTTACAAGTCCGCCTGTGCCAAGCAATGTGCCTCCAAAATAGCGCACCACTAACAAACCGCATTCTATTAAATCATATCCACGCAAAACCTTTAAAGTAGGCATACCCGAAGTGCCTTTAGGCTCTCCATCGTCGCTAAAACTCTCCTCAATTTGTCCCTGCGGATTAAACTTGCGTGAGGAAGTTACAAAATGCACGGCTTTGGGGTGTTCTATACGCATTTGCACAACAAATTCGGTGAAATGCTTGATTGCAACTAAATAAGAAAGAAACTCTGAACCCTTCACTTCAAAACTAGATTCTACAATCCTTAAAGGATAATATAGGCTAGTCATTATCATTTAATACGCGCTTGAGATTCCCTTCTGCAAAACTCACAATTTTATTTCCGATAGAATCCAAACCAACAATCTCACAAATTGCCCCTTTCGCAATAGCTTGTTTGGGCATACCAAAGACAACACAGCTCTCTTCATCTTGCGCAATCGTATAAGCTCCATTATTATAAAGCTCTTTGATTCCTATGCTTCCATCGTCTCCCATACCCGTCATAATAATCGCAAGAACATTTTTACCTGCAACATTATTTACACTGCGAAACATCACATCTACGCTTGGACAATGACGTGAAATACGAATCCCTTCTTGAGGTTCGGCATAATAATCATTATGTATCCGCTTCAAAATCATATGTAAGCCACCAGCTGCTAAATAGGCACAAGAATCTTTCAAAATGACTTTTCCACGCACTTCATAAACATCTAGCTCAGAGATTCTATTAAGTCTTTGAGCAAAAGAAGTAGAAAAGTTGCCTGGAATATGTTGCGTAATCACAATAGGAGGTAAATTGCGTGGTAGGGTTTGTAAAATCTTTGCAATCGCATCGACTCCTCCCGTGCTTGCACCAATAGCAATTAGCTTTTTGCCCTCTCCTTTGTAGGGGTCAGACTTCAACAACAAATCTGGATGATGTTTTTCATTTACATTTGTCAAGCTAATCCATCACTTTTACAAAGATATTTTTTCCTAAGCGATCCACCTTAGGAGCAAGATTTAAAATATTTTCTGAATGCCCAAGATATAGCGTCCCGCCAATTTTCAGATGAGAAAATATTTGACTTAAAATCCGCTCTTGGTCTGAAACCTTAAAATAAATCAACACATTGCGACAGAAAATAATATCAAATTCTTTTATCCCAAAAGGATATCTTGAATCATAAAGATTCTGCTGTTTGAAAGTCAAAATATTTTTCAAATTTGACTTTGCGTCCATAAAAAGCTCGTGGTCGTTTTTGTGTCTTATATCAAAATAATCTTTCAAATCTACCCAAGTCGGTAAAGGATTCAACTTGGTATTTACGACATATTTACCCTTTTTGGCAAAATCCAACACCGAAGTATCAATATCAGTCGCAAGAACACTCACAGGAGTGCTAGAGCAATAAATTTCTTTTGCATAAAGTAAAGTTGTTGCGATAGAATAAGGTTCTTCACCCGTAGAACTAGCCGAACAATAAACTTTTACTGGCTCATTTTCCTTTAATCTATGTGGCAAGATTCTATCTAACATATCCTCAAAATGGAATCCCTCGCGAAAGAAATCTGTTTTATTTGTCGTAAAAGCATTGACAAATTCCTGTTTAAAATGCCCATGCGTGACTTGATGAAAAAAACTATCAAAATCCTGAATATTAAATTTGCGTTTTAGTATATCCAAACGATTTTTAATAGTAGAATCTTTGCTAGTCGGCAAGTAAATTCCTGCGATTTTATAGATAATTTCTCGCGCCTTATTAATATCGCTGTTGTTAATATTGACAGACATTCTTCCTCTTTAGTTTAAATTATGCTGTTTTTTATAGGCTTCTTGCCATTTTTGTGAAGTCAAAGTATCGGTTACTTGCCCAATATTTTGGTATTGTTGATAATAATCTTCCACAAAAGCTCTTATTTCTGATTTTATAGGTTTATAATTTCCTTCAGAATCTTTTAGGACATAATTATCCAAAAAAACTTTTGCATCTTGCTTGTTTAAATAAGTTACAATCAACCGATTATAAACATTCAAATATTGCTTTTTTAGAGCTTGCATTGTAGCTTCATTAACTTTAACCTCTAATGCTGTTGTTTCAAAATTGCCTTTATAATGTAAAACCCCTGCACCAAATAAAACTTCTAAGTGGATTAACCCCTCACAATAATAAGGCAATACTTCATCTTCTTTCATCCACGCAATCAAACCTACCGCACGTGCAATAGTATTAAAAATAAGCTCTTTTAGCAAGGGCTGATTGGGGGACAAAAAATAATAGACAAGCCCGCCCATTGTCGCCTTAAATTCTTCTATATTTTTAAATTGCCCGCTTGCATTCATTTTTAATTCACTATCTGAACTTACCCATAAAATATGCCCAAACTCGTGCCCAATCGTCGCAATCTCATACACTTTATACCAATTCTCTTTTTTAAAAAACAATAATTCCCTATTAAAATCCAAAAAATCTTGCGGAAAAGTCTTAGAAGTTAGAAGCATAAAAGGCTTAGCCATAGATAATTCGCGCACTCTATCGGGAAAATAAAAAATCTTTTTGCCATATTTTTTGCTAACTTTTTCATCATTTGGCACGACTTGCGCACTAAAAAGCCCATTTAGCTCTGCTCCATAAAAAAGTGCAGGTAGCCCACCATAACTTTGTGTTTTAAGCAAAGATTCCTCTACGCACGAATTAATTTCTTTTTTATATTCGGTATGGGGAGCTTTAGAGCTGTAAAATTGATAAAATTTCAACATAGATTCTTTGGAAATTTTACAATCCTGCTCTTCTTGAGGATTGAGCAAATCAACCCCATCGTAAATTCTAGCAATACGCAAATCCCATTCAGGAGCAACAGCCTTTCTAAAATGGTCTTCATAATATTCTAAAGGATGTCCAATCTGCAAAGGAGTAGAAATCGTCATCCAAGCTTTATCTACAAGTCTCCAAGATTCCAACAAACGACTCGTGTTTGTTTGCATTAAGGCGGATTTTAAGGTTTTTAAATAATGCAAATGTGCGTTTTTTTGCTCTAATTTTGGTAAAACTTCTGGGGTTTTTTCCAAAGATTCAATCCCTACATCAAAAGCCTTTTTTAATTCTTCAAACTCTTCTTTAAAAAATTCCGCATACGCCACAGCTTGATAGATAGAATCCTTAAGTACAGGCACAGAGTAGCTTCTATCTCCTATTTCATTTTCATTAACTAACACATCTTTTTGTGTCGGGAGCTCTTTTAAGGTTTCTTGACTTAAAATATTTTTTAAAGAAAGTGTAGAAGTAGAAGAAATCTCCATACTAGGCTTTAAAACTTCTAAGATTTTTTGTAAATCCTTATTGTATTTTTGATTTAATTCACGATTGATTCCCAAAATCAAATCCCTCTGCCAAGCCATAAAAAATTCATTAAAACATAAGCCTATCTTATGAACTGCTTGAATTAATGCCCGCAAAAATGGACTTAAAAGCCGCTCCTTTGTGATATATCCCAACAATAATTGATGTTTTTCCATATGAAAATTACAAGTGATTTTTAAAAGCTGCATTCTTAGGCTGATGATTTGTTCCTCTTGCATTTCAAGCTTTTGCAAGACATTCATCAAAGGAGCTTCCTGCAGTGCTATTACGCGGTCTAAACAAGCAAGTAGAGATTCGCGATTGTGTGGAATCTGCACAAAAATACTTTCCAAAAAATGCGGAATTTTATCTGTTTTGATAGATTCATAAAGTGCGTTTGTCTGCTTGTTTTGTGCCTCTATACGTTTATAAACTTTTGTAATATCGTGCAAAACATCCGCTTCTGTCATTTTTACTCCTTACTCTGCTGTGCTTGCTGCCTTTTTGTGTTCTTTGATAATTTGATATGCTTGATTAATGGTTTGTAACTTTTTGGTGGAATCCTCCATAATAGACTGCTCCAAACCCTTGTGATATAAAATATCTGGGTGGAATTGGCGCACGAGATTCTTATAGGTTTTTTTAATATGTTCCATACTATCTTCTTCGCTTACACCTAAAGTAGTATAAGCTTCTTGCAAAGTAGAATCTGCTTGTTTTTGAGTATAAAATTCTTCAAAGGCGTCATAAAGAGTATTAAAATCTTCATTATTAATCTCCAAATAAGCCGCAACATCTAAAATAATTTCGCGCTCCTCATTCCCTAGTTCGCCATCTGCATAGGCAAGAGCAAGCAAATATTCTACCAATTTTAAGCGACTTTTGTATTGTCCTTTGGTAAGTGTTGCATAGCTTTGAGTTAGGGATTCCACACTTTCATTAGTAGAATCAAAAATTTTATGCAAAATTTCTAAAATTTCATCTTTTTGATTCATCGCACTTTGCAAACACAACGCATCTGCAATATCCTGTATGGTGTTTTCCATAAGCTCTAGCTCTAGCTCACACACTTTGCCATCACTTTGAGCAAGTTTGGATAAAAGCGCGACAATCAAGCCATATTCACTCTTTGCAATCTTTTCCTCTCTGCTAAGGCTAGAGATTTGCTCTTGATTTTTGTATGGATTTTGATATTCGCTTAATTCACTATCCTTTTCTTTATTGTTGATTTGAGGACGTTTTTGTGGGTGATTAAGATAATCTCTAAAATTAATCATTGCAATGGCAATAATGACAATCGTAACAAGCAGTAAAATCTCCATTCGCAATCCTTATTTTGCAAAAAACCCTTTAAGCTTATTTAGGATTCCACTTTCATTCAAAAATCCCAATTCTGCAAGCTTATGTTTAATCTCCGCAATTCCATTATTATCTGCCTCTACCTCTACGCTTTGGCTTGCAATATCTACGCGCAAGGAAGGATATTTTTGCAAAAGTGCTTCATTGATTTTTTTAACACATCCTTGACATTTGATATTTTGACATTGTATTTTTTTCATAATTTAAATTTCCCCAAGTTTTGATGTGATGTGGTGGGCCCTATAGGACTTGAACCTATGACCAATCGGTTATGAGCCGAGTGCTCTAACCAGCTGAGCTAAGGGCCCTTTTTGAAAAAGAGGTATGATTATACACAAATTTATATCTAAAGGCAAGTAAATTTTCTAATACAGCAAAAAGAATCATAAAGGTAATAAAGCTGCTGCCTCCATAACTAAATAATGGCAATGGAATCCCAACCACAGGTGCTAGCCCAATCGTCATTGCAATATTCACTCCCGAATAAATAAAAATCAACAAGCCTATACAATAAGAAATCATTTTTAAAAAATAGTCTTTTTCATTTTCATAACTCATAGAAAAAATATGAAAAATCAAAGAAGCATAGAGAATAAACAATCCAACCGAGCCCACAAAACCGAATCTTTCTACAAAGTAGGGAAAAATAAAATCACTTGTTGCAATGGGCAAAAACTTATATAATGCCTGCGTGGCTGCTTCTTTTTCCTTTCCATAGATTCCGCCTGAACCTACGGCAATCATTGCTTGTTTGACTTGATAATCTGGCTCTTTGGAGATGAAATCTACGATTCTTTTTTTCTGATAGTCGTGCAGATTCGCATACAAAATGGGAGACAAAAATAAAACGCCAATCACTAAGGTAAGCCAAATCTTATAATTTACCCCGATTAAAAACAATGCGCCAAAGCTCATCAGCAATAATACAAGTGCCGTTCCCAAATCAGGCTGTTTTAAAACCAACAAAAAAGGCAACAAAATCAAAAAAGAAAGCTTCAAAAAATCTAGCAACTTATAGCCATTTTTAGGAGGTGGCTTTTTATCCACATAGTAAGCTATCATCAAAATTAATGCAGGTTTCATCGTCTCTGAAGGCTGGAAAGTGAAATGGATAAAAGGAATCTCAAGCCACCTTTGCGCGCCCAAACGCGTATCTCCAAAAAACTCAACCAAAACCAAAAGCGCGACATTAACACAATAAAAGCCAACGATAAACCACGGGATTCTACGCACAGGAATCAAAAATACCACCGCAAAAATCAATAATCCCACGCCGACATAAACTAAAACTTTATTGCCCAAAAATTCGTTGTTTTCGTTAATTAAAAACCAAGAAAGCAGAATAATTGGAGCAATCAATAAAGGCAAAGTATAATCAAAATATGCTAGAATCTTGCGGTTAATTTTAAACAAAAGACAATCCCAAAAATAAATATGCGGTAATTTTAAGGATAATTTTAACATAATTTTTAAATAAAGATTCTATAAAAAATGAAAAAAAAATCACATCTTGCTTTTGCCTATGATTCCTCCTCTGTTTTTTTGAATCCAAATTCTACTTGCGAGGATTCTAAATCCCAACAAAAACAGGATTCTATTTCTTACCAAACGCTCATTCCTAACGCCGATGAAATAGGAATCCGAGCAGATATTTTTCTCGCTAAAACACTGCAAATCTCACGTTCGCAAGTAGAAAAACTTTGTGCGAACAAGCAAATTTTGCTCAATGGCTCTCCTCTTACCAAACTTGGAATCCTTTTAAAAGCGCAGGATATTTTTACTTTTCAAGAGAGAGTCAAGCCTCTTTGCGATTCTACAAATTCTCAAACCTTTGAGATTCCAATTCTCTATCAAGACGAGGAGTTATTGATTTTGAATAAACCCGCTGGATTAATCGTCCATCGTGCAAATGTGCAAGATGAACAATACACGCTTGTAGATTGGCTAAAACAAAAAAAATTTTCACTTTCTAATCTTGGGGATTCCTATCGCGCGGGCATTGTGCATAGATTGGACAAAGGCACAAGCGGCGCAATCGTAATTGCAAAGACAAATTTCGCGCACGAACATTTAAAATCACAGCTGCAATCGCGTCAAATGGGACGCTATTATCTTTGTGTCATTGATAAAGCATTGAAAGAATCGCAAATGGTGGATTCTCCACTAATACGACATTCCAAAAATCGTTTAAAATACACTACGACAAACAAAAATAATCCCAATGCAAAATCCGCTAAAACCGCGTTTTTTAAAATTTCCTCCGCACAAAATGAAAAATTGCGTTATGAACTCATTGGAGCAAAGCTTTTTAGCGGGCGCACGCACCAAATCCGTGCGCATTTGAGTAGTTTAAATCGTCATATTTTAGGCGATTACTTTTATGGTTATACAAAAGATTCTCACTTCAATGGATTTTTAGAAGACAGAATCTTGCTTCACTCTCATTTACTTTATTTAAACCACCCAAAAAATGGCGAAACTTTGCATTTTTATGCCCCGCTTTTTGAGGATATGCAAGACTTTTTAAAAACCCATTTTTCTTTAGAAAACTATCAAGATTCCTCTAATAATCTGCTTTTTCCGCTTGAAAGTCTTTATCATTCTGCTTTTTTTATGGATTCTATTGTGTAGATTTTCTTTGTAAAATTATTAATTCTCCTTGAAGAAATCTTGCACTAAATTATATAA
>NZ_JAIEFA010000058.1 GCF_029067145.1 Helicobacter sp.
GATTTTTAGCTTTGCACGAGCAATGAAGAGATTAAGACTCATTACATTGTCATCAATCACTGCGATTTGATAAGGCTTAAAATCACCAAAGCCTTTCTTTCTTATTTTACCACCAAGTGTGCTTTTGCCACTGCCGCAAGCCCCACAAATCGCAATTTTGATTTTGCCCTCGGGGGGGGGGCTTTTGATAGAATCTCTATGCAAAGCGCATTAAGTTTTTGATAAAATTCCATCTTTTTTACTCCTTAATCTTTGATTCTTAAACTATTTCCCACTACAAGCAAAGAGCTAAGCGACATAGAAAGTGCCGCAATAAGCGGAATCACAAAGCCCGCCATTGCAAGCGGAATCGTGAGGGCATTATACACAAGAGAGATTCCAAGATTTTGCAAAATAAACCGATAAGTGCGCTGCCCAAGCCTAAAAGAATCCAACACTCCTTGCATACTATCATCAAGCACGACGACATCGCTTACACTAATAGCTAAATCAATGCCGCCACCCATTGCAATGGCAATATCGCTTTTACCAAGTGCAATGGAATCGTTAATGCCATCGCCTGCCATTACGACAACTTTACTCTGTTTGTGTAGTTTGTCAATGAAATTTGCCTTATCTAGCGGACTTTGTACGGCATAATATTCTGCGATTCCAACTGCTTTTGCCACATTCTCGCAAGCTCCTGCATTGTCGCCACTTAAAAGTATGCAGGTAATCCCTTTTTGTTGCAGTGTCGCAATCACCTCTTTTGCGTCCTCTTTAAGCGTGTCTTGCAGGGTAAATTCCGCTAGAATCTTAGAATCTTTGGCAAAATAAAACACGCTTGCTTGCGCGTCTTGCAGAGGAGTTGGAATCTCTACATTGTGTTCTTGTAAAAGCGTCAAGTTTCCGCCCAAATAAGTGTTGCCTTGCACCTTTGCCACGATTCCGCGTGCGTTAATTTGTGTCATAGAATCCAAAGGAATTTCCTTGCTTGGTCTGCCGATAAACTCTAGCACCGCTTTGCTAATGGGGTGGGCGTTTTGCGTGAGCATAGAATATAGGATTCCATAATCTTTAGAATCTAGCGCATTTTGAGCGTTAAAATACTGCACATTCAAGACTTTGAGTTGTCCCTTTGTTAATGTTCCTGTTTTGTCTAGCACCAATGTGTCGGCTTTGGCAATGGTTTCCAAAAACCGCGCTTCCTTGAAAAGAATCTTGTGCTTTAAGGATTCGCTAAGTCCGATGAGGGAGGCAATAGGGGTTGCAAGGGCAAGCGCGCAAGGGCAAGCGATGATAATCACAGAAATCATTACCATTAAGGAGCGTTCAAAGGGCGCATTGAGTAGATATTCCCAAACTAAAAAAGTGCCAAAGGCAAGAGAAAGAATCACAAGAGAAAAATAATGCGAAATATAATCGGCTGCTTCTTGAATCTTGGGGCGCGCATTGAGAGAGTTTTCTATCAAACCTACAATTTTCATCATCAAAGAATCCTTGAAAACCTTGCAGACTTGATATTCAAAGGGGCAATTTAGAGCCAAAGAGCCAGAATAAATGGAATCTCCTGCACTTTTGATTTGCGGTAAGGATTCGCCACTCATTGCACTTTCGTCACAAAGTGCTTCTTGACTTAACAAAACTCCATCAAGCGCAACGCGCTCCCCCGGTTGCACTTGCACGATATCTCCTACACGCACAGATTCTATCGCAGTTTCTTGGAAGTTTTGTGTGGGATTAGAATCCTTAGCAATTTGGGATTCTGTGTTTTGTGGAGTTTGTAGCACTCGCACACTTAGGGGCATTTGAGCATTGAGTTTATCTAGGCTATCTACTGCACTTTTTTTGCCCCGTACTTCTAAGAATTTGCCAATTAATACAAAAGTAATAATCATCGCGACAGATTCAAAGTAGGTTTCACCGCCTTTGAAACTTGCATAAATAGAATAAAGATAAGCCAAACTTGCCCCGCTAATGACTAGCAAATCCATATTGGGTGTTCTAAATTTTAGCGCCGCCCAAGCACCACGCCAGAAAATAATTCCGCTAAAAAACAGCACAGGAGTAGAGAGCGCGAATCCCGCGAAGTTTAGAATATTGCGCATTTCATCGGAGATTCCGCTAAAATACCCAGCGTATTGCGCGACAGCAATCCACATAATATTCATCACGCAAAAGATTCCAACTACCATTTTAATATAATAATCGCGCTTTTCTTTGTTTGCATAAGCTTCTTGCAAGCGCGGGTCATAAGCGTGTGCGTCATAGCCAATTTGTCGGATTGTCTGAATGATTTGAGAAATCTTAATTTCCTTTGGATTATAAAGAATCGTGACTTTGTTGTTAGTGTAGTTCAGATTGACTTTTGCGATTCCATTTGTTTTGGTAAGGATTTTTTCATTCAGCCAGACACAAGCAATACAATGGATTCTTTCTAAAATTAGAGAAATCTCGCACAAATCCTCTTTCACGCTCACATAACGTTCAAAAAATGGTGCAGAATCAAAGGATTCTAGGTTTTGGGATTCTAAAGTTTCTTTGGCAGGTTCTAAGGTGTTGTTGCCTAATTTGTTATAAAAATCCTCTAAACCCTCGCTATTGAGGAGTTTATAAACGCCCTCGCAGCCTTTGCAACAAAAATACTTTTCCTCTTCGCCAATTTTGGTTTTAAACAGCACCTTTTCATCAAATTCTAAATGGCAGTGGTCGCAAAGATGTTTCATAGAATCTCTAACAAATAAAGGGTATCACGCTTAAAAAGGTAATACAAAGCAATCCGCCACCTATGGTTTTGCGATTCTTTCTTTGCCATTTTCTCCGCGCCTATGCGTTGGATTCAAATTGTTTTAAAAATTTCTTAAGATTTCTTGCTGCTTGACGAATCCTGTTTTCATTCTCTATAAGAGCAATACGAACATAATTATCCCCGTGATTGCCAAAGCCAATTCCCGGACTTACCGCAATTTTTGCTTCTTGCAAAAGCTGTTTAGAAAACTCCATACTGCCTAGATGTTTGGCACATTCTGGAATCTCTGCCCAAATAAACATACTTGCTTTTGGTTTGCTCATTTTCCACCCAGCTGCTCCAAAGCTATCAATCAGCACTTCCATACGATGTTCGTATTTGTGGGCAATCTCTTGGACGCAAGTTTGGTCGCCATTTAAGGCAATCGTAGAGGCGATTTGAATCGGAGTGTAAAGCCCATAGTCTAGCCAACTTTTAATTTTTTGCAATGCGCCAATGAGCTTTTCATTGCCTACCATACAACCCACTCGCCAACCCGCCATATTGTAGCTTTTAGATAGTGTGTAGCCCTCCACAGCGACATCTAGCGCACCTTCTACTTCAAAGATAGAGGGCGCAATATAACCTCCAAAGCTCAAATCTGCATAAGCAATATCGTTTATGATATAGAATCGCTCCTGTTTTGCTAGCTTTACAAGTCTTTCATAGAATCTCTTATAAACAACCACCGTGGTAGGATTGTGAGGAAAGTTTGTTACAACAAACTTTGGTTTGGGCATTGTGTTTTTAAGGGCTTTTTGTAGGGATTCAAAGTAAGCCTCTTCATCTAATTCATAGTTTTCATTCCACTTTAACCCAAAAGTCGCTACATTCGCACCCGCTAGCATAAAGGCATAATAATGAATCGGATAAGCCGGCTCTGCGACGATTGCAGTATCTCCGGGATTCGTAATGGCTTGGACTAAATGCACATAGCCCTCTTTAGAACCCATAGAAACACAAACTTGTGTGTCGGGATTTAAAGAGATTCCGTATTTGCGTTTGTAGGTATCTGCAATGGCAAGACGGAGTTTATAGATTCCTTTGCTCGCAGAATAGCCGTGATTTTTTGGCTTATGTGCTGCTTCGCAGAGTTTATCTATGATATGTTCGGGAGTTGCGCCATCGGGATTTCCCATACTAAAGTCAATCACATCTTCGCCCTCTTGACGCATTTTTAATTTAATTTCGTTAATGGCAGCAAAAACATACTTTGGTAATCTTTTAATTCTTTCAAACTCAATTTCTTCAAACATTTTTTCTCCTTTTTAAATTTTCATTTTAGTGTTACATCTAAGCCATTTTTTGTTGTAATGGGCAAAAAAGTATCCGTGATTTTTACAAACATTGCTCCCTTTGGAATCTCTTTTTGGAATGTTTGTGAGGATTTTTGATTGCTAATAATTTCTAAAATATTCAGATTTTTATCAAAAAATATTAATTTTGGATACCATAAGATTCCATTGCTTGATTTGACTTCTAGTCGGTTACCTTTATCAATTTGATACCAATATTCTCCTTTTAGATTGGCTTTGCGATTCGTTTCATTGGTGGTTAATTTGGTCGCTTTTGGATATTGAAATGTAGTATTTGTGATGGTGTAATTCCATTGATACACTTGACTTCGTTCAATATTTAACACTTTATAGCCATAATCATACAATTTTTCCTGCAAGAGTGTAGGGTCAATCGCATATTCGGTATTCATAGAGAGAATAAACTTAAATTGTTGTTCGTTAAGCACACTTTCTTTAAGCAAAAAATAATAATATCCCATTTCATTTAAAATATCATAGAGCACATTTGTAAAGGTGGTTGGATTTTCTTTGACACTAAAGGTAACTTCAAGTTCCATTGGTTGTTTAAAGGTAAGCTTTAATAAGCCATTTTGTTTGAGTGTTTGAGAGATTTTATATAAATCGGGTTGTCCTTTGTTGTCCAAAAAATATCCTTGATTGCTAAAGAGTCTTTGGATAAATTTTTGATTTGTTTTATATTCTTGCACGCCTAAGAGTTGTGCGACTTTGTAGTCAATCGGATTCTGTAATGCAGGAGTTTGCGCATTAATGGAGTTTTCTAGCAGGCAAACAAAGAGGACGATCCACAAGCATTTGCGGGTTATTTCTACCACCCTAATCCCCTTGTGTGTTGATTGTATTGTGCAAGTGTAATTTCACTGAAGTTTCCTGCTTCATCTACCAAAAAAAGCATTTTTTCTGCTTTATTGTAGTTTGTTAGCTCGCCATTATTGTTCAAATCTAGCATTCCGTGTCCTGTAATAATGGTTTGCGGGCGGGTTAAGTCAATCTCTATGGAATTGCTTGTTAGAAGCGAGGTTTTTTTGCGTGTATCTAAATAAACAATTCCAACCCAAACATTGGAGCGAGGGACGATTTCTAGCTTGTGTGTAGATGCTGTAACAGCTTGTGTTGGAGTGTTGGGTGTAGATTGGATAGAATCTTGTGCATTCTCTGTATTGGCAACTTGTGGAATCTCATTTAGAGGCGCAGAGGCAGAGGCGTCTAAAGAAGTGTTTGTAGGTAGCGATTCGTCTTTTGCAGATGTAGTGGGAGCTTCTACATTTTCTGTGGCATTGTTTTCTGTATTTTGCATATTCTCTAGTTCTGTATCGGGGTTAGTATGTTGGGATTCTATTGGTGTTGGCTCTTTGATAATTTCTTTGGCGGAATTGTCAGAAAAATTTGTCCAGGCATAAAATCCAACGCCCAAAAAGAGGATAATAATCGCACTAAGAATGAGGTATTTTTGGGAATTATTTTGTTTGATGACTTCGTGCGTAACCTTGAAATTAATGACCGTTTCTAGGCTTTCTAGTTTTTGGTCAGGGCGATTATTCCAAAACTCATTATATTCCTCTTGCCATTTTTGTAGATTGACATTATATTCGCGCTCCAAAATCTTGATTAATCCAATCGTTGTTGTATGGTCTTGGAGTGCTTCAAAATTGGAATCCAAAATAAATTGGATTTTATTTAACGCCATATGCGTGTGTTTTGAAATTTCTCTTGCTCCAATTTTTTTTAATTTTTCAATATCTTCCATTCATAATCCTATCTATTAAAATTGCACCTGCTGTGCTGACATTGAGAGAATCAAACTCTCGTTTTTGTGGAATGGCAAGGTTTTGGTCCATTTTTTTTAAGATTCTATTTCCCAAGCCCTCTCCCTCATTTCCTAAAAACAATGCTTTTTTGCCCTTTGGCATTTGCACGAGATGTGTGCCTTTTGGATTGGTTCCATAAAGAGTAAAATTAGCTAATTTAAGCTCATTCGCAACATCTAGTGCATTATGCACGAGCGCAAAAGGCATATCCAACATCGCTCCCGCACTTGCGCGCAATGCCCCTTCTTGTTTTAGTTCTTTTAAGCCGCAAATTACGATTCCATCTACACCTAGCACATAACTACTGCGAAAGAGTGCCCCAAGATTCCCCACATCATTAATGCTACACAACACTAACACAAATTGCATTGTCTTAATAGCATTCCATTCCAATGGCACAAGAGGGGAAATCTCTAGCAAATAGCCTTGATGATTTCCACCTTTTGCTAAAGCTTGTGCCTTTTTAGAATCAACGCGAAGCAACGGGACATTTAATTTTGCAAAAGCCTGAAATAGCTTTTTGTCAATCTCTTTAGCAAGGTAAATGGTTTGTATTTTTTCGCTATGTTTTAAAAGAACAAGTTCGGCAATGCGCTTCCCATAAACAATCATTGATTTTATCCTATTTTTTCTTAAATTTTTTGCTTATTTTGTCAATAATTCATAATATTCGCTTGCATTTCCGCCCTTTAATTTTGCCAGAATCTTAGCTTTGATTTTGGGGGGAATTTCTAGGCTTAACACCATTTCTTGCGTCAGGACTTTTTCTTCTTGTGGGTTGGTTGTAGGGCTAAGAATCATCACCCACTCGCCTTTAAGAAACGCAGAATCTTTGTGGCATTTTTGCGTAAAAGAATCTTGGATTTGCTTTAATGTGTCTTTAAAGGTTTGTTGGTGCTTCTTTGTCAATTCTTTTGCCAAAAAAACTATGCGCGAGGAATCAATTTGCGTCATTAGCTCTAAGGTTTCTAATAATCTGTGTGTAGATTCATAAAAAACAACAGGATAAGGGCTTTTAAATGCTTTGTGTAAGGATTGCAAACGCTCTTTTATCTTGTGTGGTGGGAATCCTAAAAAGCTAAATTCTTTTTCTACGATTCCGCTAAATGCCACCGCCAAAGTAACCGCACTAATCCCGCCTAACACTTCATAGGGCAAACTTCTCTCCTGCAAGAATCGCACAAGCTCCACGCCCGGGTCGCTAATACAAGGCATTCCCGCATCGCTTAAAAAGCCAATTTGTTGCTCAAAAAATTCTTGTGTTACTTGATTTAAAAAATGTGTAGCATTATGTGTGTGAAAGGCGAAATATTGGTAGTTTTTAAAGGGTAGAATCTCACGCTCTGTGAGCAGTGTAATTAATCGTTTGCTGACTCTTGTATCCTCGCACAAAAGCACTTCGCATTGTTTCAAAGTCTCTAATGTGCGCAATGTAATGTCTTGGAGGTTACCAATGGGAGTTGGCAGAAAAGTAACCATAAACCAAGTCAATAAAAATTATTTTAAATTGTATCTTTGTTTGAATTTCTCAACTCTTCCTGCGGTATCTACGACTTTGTCAGAACCTGTGTAAAAAGGGTGGCAAAAAGAGGAAATATCAATTCTCAAAGTTGGTTTTGTGCTTAAAACCTCTATTTCTTTACCGCTTGTAACACAAGTTACTTTGCACGGAACATATTCTGGGTGGATTCCTTTTTTCATAACAACTGCCTTTTTGTAAAAAATTAAACGCGAATCATATCTAAAAAATACTAAGATTTAGCATAAATTTCAAAAATCTTTAGCATATTTTTGTTAAACTTGCCTCCTTAGAAATTTAATAGAATAAAATCGGAGCAAAAATGATTACACCGCGCACGCTTAGTGGCTTTAAAGACCGACTTCCTAAGGAATCTTACGCGAAGTCTCAAATGCTAAAAAGCATTGTAGAATCCTTTGAGAAATTTGGCTTCTCTCCCATTGAAACACCGCATTTAGAATATGCAGAGATTCTAAAAAAGCAAGGCAGTGAGGAAATCCAAAAGGAAATGTATCACTTCTTAGACCACGGAGGGCGCGAAGTGGCATTGCGGTTTGATTTAACCGTGCCTCTTGCGCGTTTTATCGCACAATACAAAAACGAACTTGGTTTGCCTTTTAAACGATATTGTATCGGCAATGTGTTTCGTGGTGAGCGCGCTCAAAAAGGGCGTTACAGGGAATTTACACAATGCGATTTTGATTTTATTGGCACACAAAGTATTGGCGCAGATGCGGAGATTGTTCAAGTGATTTATCAAACTTTGCGTCATTTAGGCGTGGAGAGATTCACGATTGCGCTAAACAACCGCAAGATTTTTAATGGCTTAATGGAATCTTTGGGGGCAGAATCGCAAACGATTGAAGTATTAAGAATCGTTGATAAAATTGACAAAATAGGGCGCAAGAGTGTGTGCGAGGAGCTAGAAAAAGAAACAAGTCTTAAGAGTGAGCAAATTACTATGCTTTTGGATTTCATTGCGCAAAAACAAGAGGGAAGTGCTTTGGAGTTTTTGGGGAAATTAGAATCTTACAAGGCAAGAAATGCGACTTTGGCGGAGGGTTTAAATGAGCTTTGCGCGCTTTGCGCATTGCTTGGTGCGTTAATCCCTCAAGAATTTTATCAAATCAATCTTTCCATTGCGCGTGGGCTTGGGTATTATACCGGAATCATTTATGAAACGACATTGGACGATTTACCTACGCTTGGTTCGGTTTGTTCTGGTGGTCGTTATGATAATTTGACGCAAAACTTTTCTAAAGATTCTTTAAGCGGTGTGGGCGCGAGTATTGGGCTAGATAGAATGCTTGCGGGGCTAGAGGAGCTAGGCTTGATGCAGGGTAGTGCAAATGTCGCAGATGCTTTGCTGATTCCACTTCAGAGCTTAGAATATGGCTATTTTGCGGCGCAAAATTTGCGGAATCTTGGCTTGAAAATAGAAGTTTATCCCGAGATTGTGAAGCCTAAGAAATCCTTTGCGTATGCAAATACTAAGGGATATAAATATGTGATTGTGCTAGGTGAGGAAGAGGAAGCGCAAAAGACTTATACACTTAAAAATATGGAAAGCGGGGAGCAGAAAAATCATTTAAGTTTGGAATCCCTCGTGGAGTGTTTGCGGGTTGTGGAAGATTAAGTGCGTCTTTGTGGGGTGAAAACAAATTTAAGTTTTTGCGATAAATTGCCGATATAAATGCTATAATCAAAGAATCTTACAAATAAAATAAGGAGAAATTGGTGATGAAAAAGGTTTGTTTGGCTGTATTTTTATGTGTAGGAGTGGCATTGGGGTTAAGCGCAGGAGAGATAAATTTACCCAAAAATGCTAAAATTGGCAAGACTTTAGAGGGCAAAACACTTCAAGAAGTATTACAAAAAGTATCAAATAGCAAAAAGGAGGTAGTAGAGAAAAATATTTCAAAAGCAATTACCGCTTTGCCTCTAGATCTTTTTACTTTTAATCCAGATACAGATATTTTGGTAGAGGTTACAGATTCTAGTGGTTCGCAGATTTTGTATTATTTGGCTGCAAAAAAGGATACACAAGCCTTTTGTTTCCCAAAAGTTGCAGAGAATAGAGGAAATGGTTGGATTCTTCCTCTAGCAGGTAGTAGAGAATGGGAAGATATAGCAAATGCTTACAATGGAATTTTTAAAGGAGACAATACAGGGGGACCAAGAACTGCAACCAATAGCGCGGGAATGTGGATATATGCGACTTCTTATGCGGATTTTGCAAATAGAGTAATATTTTCTCGCAATTATAATGGGAATGGATCGATTAGGACAGACTACTTTCACGCAGTGATTAATGCAGATGGCACATTACAGATTACTTCTGCAATAACAAATTATTCAGTGGATAGAGTTTATACAACCAAGCCTTATCCGCTTAATGAATGGGTGTATATTCAAGCATTTCAACAAGCAAATCTCTATACAATAGGCTGGAAAACCGCTACCGATGAGGAGAGAAAATCTAAGACTTTTACAAGAAATGTGGATTTGGAGGGGGTAAATTTTAATAATATCTTTAAGAATGATAATTATGAAATAAGTCCAAATTCTTGCTTTCCCGTGAAAGAATTTTTTTGGCAACCTGGCATTTTTATGTTTGAGCTTATGTATAACTACAATGCAAAAGCTAAATTAATACAACAAAATAGGCAAAATGTCTTTGGATTAGACACGGAACTTGTAGATAATATTAACGCTGTAATAATGGGGCAACCATCATTTTTAGCAGAGGATTCTTTTGTTGTGTATGCTGATAGTAATGATATTGTAATAGACATTAGAAGCACAATAGGATTTTAAATGTATTTGGGGAAAATAAATGATTCAAAGCATTTATTCGCAAATGCAAATTCCAATGAGGCATTAGCAATCAAAAATAAATTAAGCCTTGAGGGTAAAGTAGAGCTAGATGAAAATGGCAAGCCAAAAATTGTCAATGGAAAATTTCAGTGGAATGCGGAATATACGAAAGAGTTAAGAGATTCCGCGAACAATTCCGCAACTAATTTTATAATGGCTAATGTTAGTTTTGGTAGCTTTAATAATCGCAATATTGTTAATTTTACAAATCTAGCAGGTAAAAATGTGTGGAGCTCTCAAGGCAGTCAATATGCCTTTAGTAATAGCAACTCTATGCTTGAAAGAAACAATGGTGCTTACTATACAGGCAGTGATTATTTGCAACTAAACGCACTTGCGGAATCTACGAAGCTAAAAACTGCAATAGGAAGTGCGGAAGTTTTCTTAGATATGCTAGGCGATAACGATTCCTTAGGCGTGGGAGATGTGGGGAAGCTTGGGAATCTCTTTAACTTTGATAGCAATAATGACGGATTCTTAGATAAAGAGGACGAGCTATTCTCTAAGCTGAAACTCCGTGTGGATAATGGCAATGGCGAGTATAGAATCGCAAACTTAAGTGATGTGGTTAGCAGGATAGATTTGTATGATTTCATCAAAGGCTATGACAAAAGCATAGGATATGACGGGCTAACTCTAGCGCAAATCAAAGAATATCGCGCAAACTTCCACTTTAGCAAGATTCCAGATGATAAAAAGCTAAATCCTTATGTAGATATTCGCGCATTTAGAGGGCAAGAAATGAGCCTATTCCCGCACGAGCAGCATTACAAAAAGATAGACCAAAAAGATATTATTGCTATGTTTGAAGCCTATGCTGACAAAGAAGGTTGGGTGAATCTCAAAGACAAAGAAGTCAATGAAGCCCTTTTTGCAAGTGGAGATTTCATTACAAATTTCGCTTATAAAAAGACGAATCTAGCAGGAGTGGAGGTGCTAGAGGAATTTAAGGTGGTAGATAGGCTAGATAATGGCTCAAGACCCTCGTCTTTTTATGATGGGCTTAATATCCGAGAGTTTGAGGAGAAATACAATCGCCTGCATAATAAAAGTAAGCCAAGCTATGAGGAGCAGTATAAAGAGGCTTTTACGAAGCTGTATGACGAATATTATGAGGCGAAAAATAGCTTTATGGGCGCAAAAGAGAATCTGCTTAATAATGAGCTAGTAGATGGCGAGATAAAGGAGAAAGTAGAATCGCTAGAGGAATCTAGCCAAATGAGTGCCATAAGGCAAAAGTTTCATAGTATTGTTGGAATAGAGTTTAGCGAGGAGCGACTAGAGAGAATCAAAAATGCGCTTGATGACCCGATTTTAAGCAAAGAAGTCGCAGCGGCTATGCAAGATGCGGAGGCTGTAACTTCTATGAGACTTGAGAAAGATGGCAGGATTCTGCTTCGCTTTGAATCAGGGCGAGAGATTCTAGTAAATGAGCTTTATAATGAGACAGGTGAGCTTTATATTACCAAAAGGGGCGATAGGGCTGGAATCAGCCTAGAGGCAAGAAGCAAGAGTGATGAGGAACTAAGCAAAATAGACTTTAGTGAATATGGAATCCGACAAGGAGAGGAAATAGTGAGCCTCCAAAATATCGGTGCGGAAATGGTGCGCAGACTTACCAGCGAGAATGGGAAGTTTTTAGGATTCATCATTCAACTAACGGGGCAAAAACAAGAAATGGTGGTGGAGAACCTCTACAATCTTTACACGATAGATTTTATGAACAAGACACGAAGTTTCACACTAGGGGTGTAAAATTAAAATCTAGCGTATAATAATCCATATCCTTGTGAGCGAAACAAAGCAATCCATAATTTAGTATAAATTAAATTTTGCAATGGAATCTTTAAAGGCGAGATTCCGCATTATGGATTGCCACGACTTCGGACGAAGTCTCGCAATGACAGAACCAAAACGTCTGCATTTTATCCTTAGTGCCTTCAAAGATAATTTTGCGTGCTTAAAATAAGTGTGTAAAATCACGAATTTTTTGGAGTTTTTATGTTGCAGGCAAGCATAAAGCTTACCCGCTAATGTTAATATTTAAGCATGGAGAGATTGGATATAAGATTTTACAGAATCTATCCCTTGTGCTTTTGCGCCCGCAAATGCTTTAGAGACAAATTCCCAATTAATATGGCTGAAAAACTTTTCCAAATACGCAGGACGCGCGTTTCTGTGGTCAATGTAATAAGCGTGTTCCCACACATCTACAACAAGCACAGGGATTAGTCCTTCTGTTACAGGAGTTTGCGCGTTGCTTGTTTGCTTGATTTCTAGCTTGTTAGCGTTTGGATTCCATACAACCCAGCACCAACCCGAGCCAAAAAGCGTAGTAGCAGCGTTTAAAAAGGTTTCTTTAAACTTTTCTAGCCCTCCAAAACTTGCTTGGATAGCTTCCTCTAGCTCTGTGCTTTTGCTACTTGCATTTGGGCTAACACAATCCCAATAAAAATCGTGATTATACACTTGTGCCACGTTGTTAAACACTCCACCTTGAGATTTTGTGAGAATCTCAAACAAGCCTTTGCTTTCAAACTCTGTTCCTTCAATGAGATTGTTTAGATTGTTGATGTAGGTTTGGTGGTGTTTGCCGTGATGGTATTCGCAGGTTTCTTTGCTGATAAAGCCTGTAATCTCGGTAAATGGTAATTTGCGTAATTGAAACATAATTAATCCTTAAAAATAATTTAAAACATAAAGTTTTGAAATGAGATTCTAACATAATTAAAATAAAATTGTCCCCTAAAGATTCCTTGAAATCTTAAAGAAAAATTTTGTAAAATTGCTTCATTTTGTTTCATAAGGATTGTTCAATGGCTGTTGTTTTACAAATCGGAGCAGGGGGCGTTGGGGGCGTTGTCGCGCACAAAATGGCGCAAAATCGCGAAGTGTTTTCACGCATTATTTTAGCTTCGCGCACACTTAGTAAATGTAAGGCAATCGCAGATTCTATCCGTGCTAAGGGTTTAGGCGAAATTGAGATTGATGAAGTTGATGCGGATAATGTGGAATCCCTTGTAGCTTTGATTAATAAATACCGCCCAAAGCTTGTGGTGAATGTCGCGCTTCCCTATCAGGACTTGAGCATTATGGAGGCGTGTTTGCGCACAAAGACGCATTATTTAGACACTGCAAACTACGAACACCCCGATTCCGCGCATTTTGAGTATAAAGAGCAGTGGGCGTATGACACGCGCTACAAAGAAGCGGGGATTTACGCACTGCTTGGCAGTGGCTTTGACCCGGGTGTTACGAATGTCTTTTGTGCGTATGCGCAGAAGCATTATTTTGATGAGATTCATAGCATTGATATTTTGGATTGCAACGCAGGAGACCACGGCTATGCGTTTGCGACAAATTTTAATCCCGAGATAAACTTGCGTGAAGTAAGTAGCAAGGCGCGGTATTGGGTGGCGCGTTCAGCTTGTAGCGACTTTTTAGGGAGTGCAACGGACGCTTCATTGCGGAGTATGTCTAATACACCTCATTCGCTTACCTCGCACAACCCTAAAAATTCATCTACAATCTTGGAACGCGGCGCGCAAGATTCAGGATCTCAAGTAGATTCTAAATCCTCCCTTGTCTCCCAAACCGATACCGCCATCAATTCTGATTTGCAACAAGACACCATTTATCGCAAGTTTGAACGCGAAGAGAAGCATTTTGCGCTAGAATCTAACACACAGAATTTGCAGGTGGTGGATTATGCAGGGGGACAATGGCGCGATATTCCGCCTCTTGCGCTAATGAAAGAATGGAATTATCCCGAAGTGGGTATGAAAAACAGCTATTTGCTTTATCACGAGGAGCTAGAATCGCTTGTGCGTAATATCAAGGGACTAAAGAGAATCCGCTTTTTTATGACCTTTGGAGAATCCTACCTCACGCATATGAAGTGCTTGGAGAATGTCGGGCTTTTGCGCGTGGATTGCGTGGAGCATAAGGGGCAAAAAATCGTGCCAATAGAGGTGCTAAAGACGCTTTTGCCTGACCCTGCAAGTTTGGCAAGTCGCACAAAGGGTAAGACAAATATCGGCTGCTACATTAAGGGCGTGAAAGACGGCAAGGAGCGCACGATTTATATTTATAATGTATGTGAGCACGAGAAATGCTATACAGAGGTGAATGCGCAGGGTGTGAGCTATACCACAGGTGTGCCGGCGATGATTGGAGCGAAGCTCATTTGCGAGGGCAAATGGGGCGTAGGCGCAAATTCGGTTTGTAGCGACTTTTTGAGGAGTGCATCGGACACTTCATTGCGGAGTATGTCTAATACACCTCATTCGCTTACCTCGCACAACCTCAAAAATTCATCTACAACCCTAGAATTTGCGGATTTAAAGGAATCTTACAATGCCGAGCGTTTGGAGGCAAACAAGGATATGCCAGAAGGTGGGGAATATCAAGGAATTGATAATGCGCTAGAGTTGCAAAAACAGGGAGGCGATAATAATGAATGCAGTGCAGAAGTAGTAAGTAGTGATAGAAATTCTAAGATTGTAGATGAAAAATCGGAGCTGCGCAGTTGCGAATGCGGAGATAAGACACAAGCGTCTATCGCACAAATGAGCGATAAGCTCTCCGATTTATCGCTACAAGCTGAATTTCAAGGAAGTGGTGTATGGAATATGGAGCAAAACGACCCCGACCCCTTTATGAGCGAGCTAAACAAGCAAGGACTGCCCTATGTCGTGCTAGAAATAGAATCAAATGGAGAGGTAAAAGTGCTAGAAGATGGGAGATGAGAGTTAGAGTAGTAATTCAATAAAGCATAAGCCCGATATGGATAGAATACCGCAAAATAAAAGGTTAGGCAAGATGAGTTTTGTAGAAAGCAAAAATAAGTTTGATAGAGAGAATGCCAATAAAAATTCTTTTAACGCATTTTTGACAGAGCATTTAACAAGCAATAAACAAGTGGAATGGCTTAAAAATAATGGCGATAAAAATGAGCAGTATTATAAATGGCAGTTTCTTTATAGCATTGTAGATTGTGGAATGTTTGCGAAAGACTACATCGGCACAGAAATTCACTTACCCAAGGGCAATAAATCTTCAGCTCCACTTAAAATTGATGCAGTGATTTTTGATGATAAAGCTTGGTTTAGTAAATATGAGGATTACCATAAAAACAATAATTTAGATTCTTTGCAATGGCTTAAAAATCATATCTTAGCTGTGATAGAGTTTAAAAAAGAAGATTCTAAAAATATTGCAGAAGTGTATGATAAGCAACTCAAAGCCTATATGAAAGAATGTGAAAATGCCTTTTGCTTAGGGATTTTATATGATACCGAGCGACTTTATCTTTTTAAAAAGCAGGGCGATAAATATTTGCGTTATTCGCAAGAATTTAACCAAAAAGGAGATAACTCTAAGATAGGTGATTTAAGTCTGCATTTGCCAGACCCTTATTCTAATCTTCCTGATTTTGAACATTTAAAAAATTTCCAAAATCCTAAGCCTATTTTGAGGGATAAAAGAAAGCTTGAAGAGTTAGATACAATTTCAGGCTTACATTCAACAACTTTAAATCAAGCAATGTATAACATACTTTATACTTTAGACAAGGTGGGCTTAGTTAATCAAAAGGGATATTTAATCCTAATTCAAATTTTAGCTTTAAAAATCTATGATGAAAAGCATAATTCACCTTTATTGTTTTATATTTTAGATAATGAAGCAAATTATGAAAAAATATCTGATGATACCATACAAGCTTTTATTCATAGGATTGAAACTCTCATAAAAAATGCAAGTGGAAACTATCGTAAAATTTTGAAAAATAAAGAGTTGGATTTCAAAAATGAAAATCATCTTAAAGTGCTTATTTGTGTGGTAAAAGAATTTCAAGATTATTCTTTTGTAAAATCTTATAAAAGCGATTTGTATCAGCTTATTTTTCATCGCTTTGCCCAACCTTTTGCTAAAGATTCCAATGCTCAGTTTCTCACACCTTTGCCACTTATTGATTTTTTGGTAAGTGTTGTAAATCCTAGAAATGGTGAAAGTGTAATAGACCCAACCGTTGGCATCGCGGATTTCCTCTCTGTTTCTTATGTTAATTCTCACTCAAAACTTAATGATAATAATATTTTCGGGATAGATATTGATGAGCAAATGATAAGCCTAGCCACACTTAATATGCTTCTTAATGGTGATGGTAATGCAACTTTAGAACAAAGTGGAGATTTAGGTTCTATTGCAAATAAATTTAATACAGACAACAAGCTTTTAACGCTAGATTTTAATACAAATAAAAATGGTGCTTGGGATAATAGAGCTGATGATGAGGAGCTTAAAAAGTTTGATGTTGTGCTTACAAATCCACCTTTTGGCGAGAAACGAGCTTTTATTCCCGTAAATGAGCAAGAAAAAAAGATTATACAATGCTATGAAACTTGGGGATTTTATAAGGACAAAATAGATTTGGGTGTGGTGTTTTTAGAAAATGCATATAGAATCTTAAAAGAGAATGGACGCTTTGGCATTGTGCTTAGTAATTCCATTGCAAGTATTGATACGCACAAACAAACAAGACAATGGCTTATGGAAAAATGTCGCATTGTAGCGATTTTTGACCTTCCAGCTAATACCTTTGCAGAGACAGGTGTAAATGTCTCTATGATAGTAGCCTATAAACCTAAAAGCAGTGAGCTAGAAAAGCTAAAAGAGCAAGGGTATAGTATCTTTATAAAAAACATAGAAAATATAGGTTATGAGGTAAAAACAATTGACCGCATAAAAAACTTTGTAAAAGTGTATAAGATAGACCCAGAGACTTTTGAAATAGAGCTTGATGAGCAAGGCAGAGCAAAGCTCAATGAAGACTTTACTCAAACATTAAACGAATTTCAATCGTGGTGTGCAATGCAAGAAGAATCCTTGCAAAATATTTTTATTAAAGCAAAATAATGGCTTATATAGATATTCCAAAAGAGATAAGCTCTAAAGAAGTGCTAGAAAATGGGTGCAATCTCTCAAGCAATGCTTACAAAAAGCTATTAATGAAAAATGCCAATTTTAAAATTTTGAGAGAATTATTAGCAAGAGATTTGAAACGAAGTGATTTGGGTGTAGAGGTAGGCTCACTTTCTTATGTGCCAAAATCACCTTTTACATTTATGCGAGCAAAAGCCTTGCAAGAGTATAGCTTTTTACCAGAAATCACAGATGAAAGTTTGCTTTACATTTTACCTCAAAGCTTTGTCAATATGGATTTAAAGAAAGGAGATGTGATTATCTCCAAAGATAGCAATATAGGTGAAATAGTGATTTTAGAAAAAGACTATCCAAACACTATGCTATCAGGGGCTATGTATAAGCTTCCACTTGCACAACACAAGTATTATATTTTAGCAGTGATAAAGCACAGAATCTTTAGGGACCAACTAGATTTTATCGTGCCAAAGGGCGCGACCATCCGACACGCTAAGCAACTTTTTTTGGAGTGTAAAATCCCCTTTCCAAATTATAATGTAGAGCAAACGATTGCATTTATAGAAACACTCGTGCAATCTATTATTATAAAAGAAAAGTTAATTAAAGAGAGACACACTAAGATTCTAAACCTTATAGAATCTGAACTTTTAAACAATCAAAAGTCAAATGCTTTTTGTTATGCCTATCCAACCTTTAAAGAACTCCAAGAATCAGGACGATTAGATACAGGGATATATTGCGAAGAGTTTAAGAAGATTGATTTTTTAATAAAAAATTATAAAAATGATTATCAATCATTTAGTGAATTAAATCTTGATATAAGTAGAGGGCAAAACTTACAGGAAAGTTGCATAGGAAAAAGTATATATTCTGATATTTACCAAAGAAATTTTTATTCTTTAGCGTTACCAACACACTTTTCTCAATATGGAACGATAAATAAAATGCTTTATTTTGGCAATAGTAATACTTTAAAGATTTTGAAGCAGGGAGAAATTGTATTTGGTGCAGAAGGCACTTTTAGAAGCATTGTTGTTATAGGTGAAGTTGAAAAATTTATAACCAATATTCATGGAATTACACTTTATAAAAACGATTTAACGGAGAGTATCTTTATAAAATTATTCATGGATTTTTTGACGGAGAAAAGATTTATAGACTTTATTAAGGTCGGTGGACATGGGGGTAGTTTGGCGCAAAAATATTGGAATTTAATTCCTTTTCCAAATTTCCCCAAAAATCTACAAGAACAAATCGCTCTTTTGTATCATAATCCTAGTACAAAGTTAGATTATGAGAATCTAAACCTAGAAAACTTTAAAATTCAAGACGAAACTTTTTGTGAAAATGCGGGAATTTATGAGCTAGATAAAAGCATAAAACATCTCAAAAGTATTCTTAATTCTTGTATTGATGATATTGTGAATGATAGGGAAGTGGTAATTAGTTTTCAAGAAACTAATTATTATTAGAATCAATACGATAAAAGAGGAATAAAATGTCTAAGAGCGACAAATATATTTGGGGAATAAATAAAGAATTGCCAATTATTGACGACCATAGTCTTGTTAAACTAGAGATTATTGAGAAATATCTTGAAACTTATATCAAACATTTAGCGATTTTTCCCTTTACAGATAAATTAAAATTTGCCATTATTGATGGTTTTTCTGGTGGTGGATTATATAGGGCAGTGAATAATCAAATAATATCAGGAAGCCCATTAAGAATCTTGGGGGCTATTCAAAGGCTAAAAAAGGAAATTAGCATTGAGCGAGAGACGAAAAACTTTAAAAATATTGAGTTTGATATTCCTATTTATCTGATTGAGAAAAATAAGGCAACTTTTGAATTTTTACAAAAAACACTTTCAGAAAAAAGCTTGAGCAGTATGTGTGAGGTTATTAATGGAGAATTTGAAAAAATATATTTACAAATCATACAAAAATTAAAAATGCAAAAATATCAAAGAGCAATTTTTATTTTAGACCAATACGGATACGCAGATGCAACCATAAATACCATAAAAAATATTTTGACTAATTTTAAAAATACTGAAGTTATTTTAACTTTTGCGTGTGATAGTCTAATTGACTATCTTTCAGTGAAAAATAAAACAGCACTTATAAATTTAGGTTTAGACAATAATGATATTGAACATTTATTGGATACAAAAATAGATAATGATGAC
>NZ_JAIEFA010000059.1 GCF_029067145.1 Helicobacter sp.
ATTATAAATAATTATTCTAATATAATGATTAAAACTTATATTATGGATTAGGCAACATAAATAAATCATTAATGGAGGTTAAGTTCTATGTCTTGGAAAAATTTATCACTTGGTAAAAAGTTTTTGTTGCAACAAATTGCAGTGTTTATCGTAATTATGATTCCTTTTATGCTATTCATTGATTCAATGATGACCTCTCATACAAATAAACAACTTGAGTTAAGATTAAGCCAAATTGACCGCGTTGTAAATGAAAATTTCCATCTCTTTGCAAATCAAATGCTAGAAGAGACAAAAAAGTCTTTCAATCTCCTTGAAACAATTTTACAACGATACAAGGGGGATAAAGTCGCAAACTCTTATATTCGCCAAAATTATGTTACCATAGAGGGTAAATCTATCCCGAATCTCTACTATAATGGAAACGATTTATCTCGTGCGATAGATATAGTGGATTATTTTACAAATCTCACTTCCAATGTTGCGACCATTTTTGTTAAGGACGATGAGGGAGATTTCACACGACTTGTAACTTCTTTAAGAAACCTTGAGGGGAATCGTGTTCTAGGCACACAACTTGGCAAATCTCACCCTGCATTTGAAAAACTTAACCAAAAGCAAACTTTTATAGGTAGAATTAAACTTTTTGGTAAAAATTATATGAGTATCTATTCTCCTATTGTAGATAGCACAGATTCTATTATCGGTGCGCTTTTTATTGCGCACGATTTAACTGATGTTTATAAAGGAATCCAAGAAACTTTAAACAAGATTTCCATAGGCGAACATGGAAAAATCATTATGATTGACCCCATCTATGATGAGTTTATTTTGGGCGCACCAATCCAAACCAAACCAAGCAGTTTAGAAAGATTCAAGAATCTGCCCAAAGGCGGATTTATAGATTACACCTACAACGACAAAGACTACCGAACTTACAGCGGATTTAATTCTGACTTTGAAATCTATATCCTTACAGAAGCCTTACTAGAAGATTTCAAAGAAGCTAATCACGCAATAGAACGCATTATCCTTATTGGAATCCTCGCAATGCTTGTAGTTATTTTGGTTATTTCTCTTGTGGCAATTCGGTATGGAATCCTCAACAGATTGCAAGCGCTTACCAAAACGATTCTCAATTTTTTGGATTATATTAACCACGAAAACGACCAAATGCCCCCGCTTTGCAAAAGCAAAAATGGAGATGAAATAGGACAAATCGCCAATAAACTAGATAAATCTATGCAACGCATTGAAAAAGGCATCAAACAAGACAATGAGGCAATTGAGGATTCTGTCTTAGTAGCAGAAAGCATTAAAAAAGGCTATTTGAATCACAAAATTACCAAAGAACCTTATGACCCAAGTCTTGTGGTGCTTAAAAATGTCATTAATGACGCTTTGACGCAAATCGCAACAATGGTAGGAAGTGGCATTGAACTGCTTAAAACCTACTCACAAGAGGACTTCAGAAAAAAATGTGAGATAGAAAATATTGAGGGAGATATTCTAAGTCTTTATGAATCCATCAATCTTTTGCGAAAAAACTCCGTCTCCACAATAGAAAAACGTATGCAAACCGCACAAAGTCTCGCTGGAATCTCTAGTAATATCACAAAATCCGTAGATGAACTACAACACGGAGCAACAGGACAAGCAACAAGCATTAATCAAACGGCAGCTTCTATTGAACAAATCAATGCAACTATTCAAAATGTCAGCGACAAAACCGCAGAGGTTACAAAACAGGCAGAGGATATTAAAAGTATCGTGAGCGTGATTAAGGATATTGCAGACCAAACGAATTTACTAGCTCTTAATGCTGCGATTGAAGCCGCAAGAGCGGGAGAACACGGACGAGGATTCGCAGTCGTTGCCGATGAGGTGAGAAAACTCGCAGAGAGAACCACTAAATCCTTAAGTGAGATTGAGGCAAATACAAATATTCTCGTGCAGTCTATTAATGATGTTTCTAACTCTATCAAAGAGCAAGTTGCGGATATTTCGCATATCAATGACGCCATTAGCGAACTAGAGCAAGTTACAGAATCTAATGTCCATATTGCCAACCATTCACAAGAAATTAGCCAAACCTTAAGCTCTCTTTCTAGCGCAATTAATGAGGATATAAAAAAGAAAAAATATTAAAATGTAGAATCTCTTTTAGATTCTACAACCCACCAAAAACTCCACTACCGCTTCGCGCATTTAAACGAGTAATTTATAAAAATTTTAGAATTTTGTGCTAAGATTATTTGGTGATTTTTAATTCTTAGGGGCAGAAATGAAAAGTAGTATTTTTGAGTTAGTAGAGAATTGGACAAATAACGAAGTAGTTGCGATTTCAGACGCTATTGAACTGATAGAATATGCGGACAAATTAGGTTTTGATGAAGCTTGGATTGGAGAACATCATTTCAATAGTTTTACACTCTGCCCTGCTATCCTTACCCTTATAAGCTATGCGCTTGCACGCACGCAACATATCAAAGTAGGAAGTGCTGCAATTTTATTACCACATTACCACCCGATTCAACTCTCTGAAGAAATTGCTACATTGGACTTGTTAAGCAAGGGAAGATTCCTTTTTGGTTTTGCACGTGGGGCTTTTCCGATTTTTGATATTTCAATGGGTAACAACCCTCAAAACAACCGCAAGATTATGCTAGAAAATGCTAGAATCGTGCATGATTTGCTTTTCAAGGAGCAAGTAAGCTACGAGGGAGAGTTTTGCGATATTAAAAATATCAGCATTCGCCCTCACCCAAAAGGATTGATTCCTTTCTATGTCGCAAGCAATCACGATGAGACTCTTAAAATCTCTGCACAACGCGGTTATAACTTTTTAGGAGCATTGACATTAGACACCAAACGCGCCAAAGAAATTTACGATATTTTTGCAGAAAATGGTGCAAAAGATTTAGAATTTGTGCTAACACGGGCTATTTATATTGACGAAGACCGAAGTGTCGCACAAGAAAAAGCACTGATGGGAGTGGATATTTTTACGCAATGTATGTTGCGCGCAAACGAATCTAATCCAACCTTTGAAGAAATCATCAAAGCAAGTGATTACGAAGAATTTAGAGCTGAATTTTTCAATAAAAACAAAATTACGAATTGTATGATTGTTGGGACGCCAGAGGATTGCGTGGAGCAAATTTTAGAATTACGCAAAGAAATCCATTTTAACACACTTTCTTTAAAACTCCTTTCCTCTCAACTTAAAGATTCTAAAAATATTCTTAGACTTTATAAAGAATGCGTTGCACCTCATCTCAATGGATTCTAAGCCTAATCCAACCACACTAAAAAATGCTCAAAAGACACTTTTGAGCTGGTATGCACTCTATGGTCGTCATCATCTACCTTGGCGCGATAAATCAGCCCCCAATCGTGCCTATCGTGTTTTAATTAGCGAAATGATGTTGCAGCAAACACAAGTAAAAGCGGTGCTAGAACATTTTTATTTCCCTTTTTTAGAATGTTTCCCAAACCTCCGTGCTCTAAGTGGAGCAAATGTTTCAGAAGTATTGCACGCTTGGCAAGGGCTTGGATACTACTTACGCGCAAGAAATCTGCACAAACTCGCACAAATTTGCGTTAATAATGCCAATCCCTCAACGATTCAAGACATCAACAATCCTTTGCCTTGCGATGTTCATCTCTTACGCCAACTTCCCGGAATCGGAGCTTACACCGCAGGAGCGATTGCGTGCTTTGGCTTTGATTTGCCTGTAAGTTTTGTAGATTCCAACATCAAACGCATTCTTTTGCGGCTTTTTGCCCTGCGCTCTGCCACTCCCTCTCTTTTAGAATCCCAAGCAAAACTCATTTTAAACCACAAGGAATCTTTTAACCACAATCAAGCCTTATTAGATTTAGGCGCACTCGTTTGCCTCCCAAAATCTCCTAAATGCGAGGATTGTCCTTTGAATAATCTTTGCTTAGGAAAAGAGAATTGGCAGGATTTCACACAAAGCAAACCGACAAAAACAACAAAACAAACCTTGCATTTTGGGATTTTTATCCAAGATTCCAATATCGCACTTTTACAAAGCAAGGAGAAGTTGTATTTTGGGCTTTATAATTTCCCACAGATTCCGCCCTATCTTGCACGAACAAGTCAAAAACTTGGAATCTTAAAGCATTCTTATACAAAATATCATCTCACAATAGAAATGTATCTCTGTCCCTTTGTAGCTTTGGATTCCTTATCTAGCGACTTTGCAAACAAAGATTCTTTGGAGTTTTTCACGCGTAATTCCTTAGAATCCTTGCCGCTGTCTGCCCTAAGTTTAAAAATCCTAAAATTTTTGCATACAAAAGGCTTGTTTTAATAGAAATTTGCTAATATTTGCACTTTGATTAACCCAAAAAACAAGGAATCTTTATGCCGCTTTTAGATAGTTTCAAAGTAGATCACAAAAAAATGCCAGCACCTGCTGTGCGTCTTGGTAAGATAATGCACACGCCAAAAGGAGATGAAATTTGTGTATTTGACTTGCGTTTTTGCAAGCCAAATGTTGAAATACTAAGTGAAAAGGGAATCCATACTTTAGAACACCTTTTTGCAGGTTTTATGCGTGAGCATTTAAATAGCCAAAAAGTAGAAATAATTGATATTTCTCCTATGGGCTGTCGCACGGGATTTTATATGAGCCTTATTGGCAAACCAACTCCACAGGAAGTCCGAGACGCGTGGGAAAAAAGTATGCAAGATATTTTGCAAGTTAGTGAGATTCCAGAGGCAAACCCGCTACAATGCGGTACTTATTTAATGCACTCCTTACAAGAAGCGCAAGAAATCGCCAAAAATACATTGGCTAAGGGAATTGGCATTATGGATAACGAAGCTTTAAAACTTAATCTCCAATGACTTTAAAAGAATATTTAAAAGCCATTGAATGCCTCAATCTGTGGGCAAAACATTATTATATTTTAGATGACCCCATAGCAAGCGACGAAGAATACGATACGCTTTATCATCAAGTCAAAAATTACGAATCGCAAAACCCTCAAAATATCGCGCCCGATTCTCCTACGCAACGCGTGGGAGACAAGGTGCTAGAATCCTTTAGTAAAGTAGAACATATTCAAAGAATGTGGAGCTTAGAAGATGTCTTCAATCCGCAAGAATTACAAGATTGGGTGGAGCGCGTCTTGCGTGGGGCGAATCACGAGACTTTAAACTTTTCTATTAGTCCTAAATTTGACGGAGCAAGCTTGAATCTCCTTTATGAAAATGGGATTTTAGTAAGTGCTGCGACAAGAGGAGACGCATTTGTAGGAGAAAATGTAACGCAAAATGCGCGCACGATTCCAAGCATTCCTCTAAAAATAACCTATAAGGGACGCATTGAGATTCGCGGGGAATGTGTAATTGCCAAAGATGATTTTGAAAAACTCAATCTTGAACGATTGCAACTAGGAGAAAATCTGTTTGCCAATCCACGCAACGCAGCCGCAGGAAGTTTGCGCCAACTAGATTCCAAAATCACCGCAAAGCGAAAATTGCAATTTATCCCTTGGGGTGTGGGCGCTTGCGACTTTAAGGACTTTATGGACTTTGCAAGCCTAGATTCTACAAGCCTTGCGCAAGATTCTATGGAATCTAGCCAAGATAGCTTTTTTGCGCTTATGGAGAAAATTTATGCTCTAGGATTCCAAAAATCTCCTTTTGTAGAGCTTTGCAAGGATATTCAAGCAATCCAAAATGCTTATTCTCATCTCATCTCCAAGCGTGATTCTTACCCGATAACCTTAGACGGAATGGTAGTGCGTGCAGATTCCATTTCCCTACAAGAAAAACTTGGATTTACGATTAAAGCCCCTCGTTTTGCCTGCGCTTACAAATTTCCAGCCATTGAAAAAAGAGCAAAAGTCTTAGGAATCACATTGCAAGTAGGACGCACGGGCGTGATTACGCCTGTGGCAGAGCTTGAACCCATAAGGATTGAGGGAGCAAAAGTCAGTCGTGCGACTTTGCACAACTTTGATGAGGTTGCAAAAAAGGATATTCAAATCAATGATTTTGTGATTCTTATCCGCAGCGGTGATGTGATTCCAAAAATCATCAAATCCTTGCCCGCCTTGCGTGATGGGACACAAATCCCTTGTCCAATTCCGACAAAATGTCCCATTTGCCAAAGTGAATTACTTGTAGAAGAAAAGCTGATTAAATGCCAAAATCTTAGTTGCGAAGCGCGTGTAAAAAATTCTATTATCCACTTTGCGAGCAAAAAGGCACTCAATATTGATGGCTTGGGAGAAAAAATCGTTGAAACATTGTTTGACACAGGAAAGATTCATTCCATTGAGGATTTATTCTCCTTGCAACCAAAAGACTTAAAGGACTTGGAGGGCTTCAAAGACAAAAAGATTCAGAATCTCCTCAATGCGATTGCCGCCACGCGCGGGGTGGAATTATGGCGTTTTATCAATGCGCTTGGGATTGAACATATTGGCGAGGGTGCAAGCAAAAAACTAGCCAATAATTTTGGGATAGAGTTTTATCAAAAAACCTATGAAGACTTTATCGCTCTTGATGGCTTTGGAGAGGAAATGGCGGCTTCTTTAAATGAGTTTTGTAGGGTAAATATTCAGCGACTTTTGCGACTTTTGGAGCTCATCTCTCCTGTTTGCACAACACAAAGTTCGGCACAAGATTCTAAATTTAGCGGCAAGACTTTTGTCATCACAGGCACATTGTCCAAAGCACGTGAGGAATACAAGGAATTATTGGAATCTCTTGGGGCGAAAGTTAGCGGAAGTATCTCCAAAAAAACAGATTTTTTGCTTTGCGGAGAAAATGCAGGCTCAAAACTTGCCAAAGCGCAAGAATTGGGCATCAAGATTGTGAGTGAGGAAGAGATTAATGCAATGCTTAAGTAAAGATTCTGCGTCATTGCGGGATTCCACAAGAAAATGTTGGATTAAATTAATTATTATAATGGAATCCCTAAAGCGAGATTTTCCATTATAGATTGTTTGCCTTGCAATAACAAGTGAAATCTCATTTCCTTTTCTCTTTCAGCTCTTTTCTTAGCTCACGCACTTTTTGAAAAAATTGCAAATAGGCAAATATTCGCCCGCCCGCCCGCCGCACAGAATTAGCAACAATAAGTGCTTCACCGAGTTTATAAGTAAAGCATTGTTTTTCTTTTAAAGCCCCTTGATAGTCAGGATAAGATTCTAGCTTTGGTAATTTCAAAGAGGGATTCTTTTTAGCTCTTGCCTCATATTCTAAAATCTCTTTTTTGTGAGATTCTTTGATATAGGATAAAACATAAGGCATTCTAATATATCCCCATAAACTTTTAGAGTTTAGTATCATTGCAGAGCCTAGTTTGTAGGCTAGGTGGGAGTGGATTCTATCTTTTGCCGTGCCAAAGTTTATTTTAAATTTTAAACACTCCACTTCGTCTTTAAAAATCTTATTAGCATATTCCTCCAAACTCCTTTGATACACTTTAGGATTCCACTGAAAACTATATCGCCAAGCCCCTCGTATCATCTCATTAAGTTCTTTTGTCTGTTCTACAAGTGCGGGAAGATAGATTTTATTGCGATTATAAAGCACGCTATAACTTTGGTCAAACCATTTTTTATAAGGATAATTTTTGATTTTGTATTTTTTATTTAGCACACTCCATACGCTTTGGTCGTGGCGATTCTCTCTAAATTCAGGAAGATTTGGAATCGTAGATGGGCTATCATCAATGAGCTCAAAATGCTTTTCAAAGGCTTCAAGCCATTCCTTTATAATCTGAATTGTTCTTTGCGTTTTCTTGAGTAGCACAATCCCCGCAGCACATTGTCCAGATTCTAAAAATTCCCTATCCTCTAGTAAGCCAAAATGTGCAAGCAAGTCTGCCTTGTTCCATTCTTTTTCAGGATAATCCGTAATACACCCCATAATCTCGTTTGCATCTATATCGCAAAAGAGTTCTTGCATTTTCTCTTTGGCTTTTGCATTAAACTCAAACCCAATATCACAATAAAGGAGCAAATCTCCCTCTTGGATTTGCTCTAATGCCATTAAAATCACTCGGGGCTTCCAGCACCAATACCCAAATCCGCGCGTGGGTATCCTCTCGCCCTTTTCATTTGTCATATAAAGCTTATTTTTGAAGTATTCCACAAACTCTAAGGGCAAGCTTGCTTCTGTGTAGATGAAAACATTATCAAACACCCTTAAAGATTCCGCTTGTTGTTTAAAGCGACAGATAGAGATTCCAAGCCTTGTATCTCCAAAGCTAACTAAATAGGCTTTGTGGGGGGGGGGGGGGGGGGGTGGGGGGGGGGGGGGGGGGGGGGGGGGGGGGGGGGGGG
>NZ_JAIEFA010000006.1 GCF_029067145.1 Helicobacter sp.
ATTTTATATCTTTTACAATATATTTAATATTTAGAATCAATGATAAATTCAAATTTCCAAAGGAGATTCTATGCGAAAAGCATGGATAAAAGCAAGAGAAAAAGATAGAATCAAAACACAATTACATTACGCAAAACAAGGAATCATTACGCAAGAAATGGAATATGTTGCCAATCTTGAACATTTAAGTCCTGAAATTGTGCGTAAAGAAATCGAAAGAGGACGATTAATTTTGCCCTCCAACATTAATCATACGAATTTAGAGCCAATGGGTATTGGCGTCTCTGTGCGCACAAAAATTAATTCCAATATCGGTAGCTCCGCGCTCGCAAGCTCTATTGACGAAGAAGTGCAAAAAACACTGATTTCTATTAAATATGGTGCGGATACGATTATGGATTTAAGCACAGGGGGAGATTTGGATTCCATCAGAGAAGCGGTAATCCAAAGCTCTAGTGTGCCGATAGGAACAGTGCCAATCTATCAGATTCTACACGATGTCAAAAATGACATTAATGCGCTTAGTATTGATAAAATGCTAGAAGTAATGGAGCGGCAAGCAAAGCAAGGCGTGAGCTACTTCACGATTCATTGCGGATTCCTTTTAGAGCATATGCCAAAACTATCCAAACGCAAAATGGGTATCGTCAGTCGCGGCGGTAGCCTAATGGCTTCGTGGATGTTACATTACCACAAACAAAATCCCTTTTATGAAGCCTTTGATGATATTTTAGATATTTGCCAACGTTACGATGTTTCTTTAAGTCTTGGGGATTCTTTGCGTCCGGGTTGTCTAGCAGATTCTAGCGATGAAGCACAGCTAGATGAACTAAAAGTAATGGGCGAACTCACCTTGCGTGCTTGGGAAAAAGATGTGCAAGTGATGATAGAAGGACCCGGACATACGCCGATGAATGAAATTGAACGCAATGTGGAATTGCAAAAAGAGCTTTGCCACGAAGCACCTTTTTATGTTTTAGGACCGCTTGTTACAGATATTGCAGCGGGTTATGACCATATTGCTTCAGCTATGGGAGCTGCGATTGCCGCGTGGAAAGGCGTTGCAATGCTTTGCTATGTAACACCCAAAGAGCATTTAGGATTACCAAATGCCAAAGATGTGCGCGAAGGAATCATTGCTTATAAAATCGCGGCGCACGCGGCGGATATTGCGCGCGGGAGAACCAATGCAAGACTAAGAGATGACGCGATGAGTAACGCGCGTTATAATTTTGATTGGAACAAGCAGTTTGAACTAGCCTTAGACCCTGATAGAGCGCGCGAATATCACGATGAAAGCCTTCCGCAAGAAGTCTTTAAAGACGCAAAATTTTGCTCTATGTGCGGACCAAAATTTTGTAGTTACAAAATTTCACAAGAAATTATAGAACAACATCAATAAAGGAAAATCATGAATCAAGAACAACTCGTTAATTTGCTTAAAGAAGTAATTTATCCAAACTTTGAAAAAGATATTGTTACTTTTGGCTTCGTCAAGGAAATGTTAATACAAGGAGATTCTGTCGCTTTGCGCGTGGAGATTCCCTCTGCGTCTGCCGAAGTAGCACAAAAACTCAAAGATTCTATTACACAAAAGCTCAATGCACAAGGGATTACGAAAATTAATTTGGACATCAAACAACCCAAACCACAAGCGCAATCCAAACCGCAAGGCACAAAAAATCTTGCTCCACAGATTAAAAACTTCGTGATGATAAGCAGCGGTAAAGGCGGTGTGGGCAAATCCACAACAAGCGTTAATTTAGCTATTGCTTTGGCAATGCAGGGCAAAAAGGTTGCATTGCTAGATGCGGATATTTATGGACCTAATACTCCAAGAATGCTTGGACTGGAAAAAGAAAAGCCAGAAGTGGATTCCAATCTTAAAAAACTGATTCCATTGCAAGCTTTTGGCATTGAAATGATTTCTATGGGTGTGCTTTATGATGAGGGACAAAGCCTGATTTGGCGCGGACCAATGATTATTCGCGCGATTGAACAAATGTTAAGTGATGTTTTGTGGGGAGATTTGGATATAATGGTGATAGATATGCCTCCAGGTACAGGCGACGCACAACTAACCCTCGCACAAAGCGTGCCTGTAACAGCTGGAATCTCTGTTTCTACACCACAAAGGGTTGCCCTTGATGATGGCGCAAGAGCTTTGGATATGTTTATCAAGCTTAAGATTCCTATTGCTGGAATTATAGAAAATATGAGTGGCTTTATTTGTCCGGATTGTGGCACAGAATACGATATTTTTGGCAAAGGCACGACGGAGCAAGTCGCTAAAGACTTCAACACAAAAACTCTTGCGCAGATTCCTATTGAACCTATCGTGCGTGAGGGTGGCGACAATGGCAAGCCAATCGTGTATTTCAAGCCAGATTCTAAATCTGCTAAAGAATATCTAAAGGCTGCCAAAGAATTATGGGAGTTTATAGAGGAAGTCAATGCTAAAAAACTAGCAGATAATAGCGCGATTCAGCCTGTGGATAATGGCAAGTCTGCTTGCAGTAGCTAGGCGGATTCCCCGCTTATCCTGCCCCTTTAACAAACGATTCAAAAAATTTTCATTTTATCCATTTCTTTAATTAAAGCTTAAAAAACTTTGAAATCTCAACTCACCTTTAACAAATGATTCAAAAAGGTATTCATCTTTTCTTGTTTGGTTTGGGATTCGTAGGGTTTGGAATCTTTGGATTCCTTAGAATCTTTAAGATTTTTAGAATCTTGAAGTGTTTGTTTGGCTTGTGTGTTGTAAGATTCTTGTTTGCTTAGTGCTTGAAGTTCTTGAACATTAAGAGAATGCGAATCTAAAATCTCTTGAAAGACTTTGAGGAAATGTGTTAAAGAGTTTGCAAACTGCTCTCTATCCTCGTCCCAAACAATCGTATTATTATGTGTATAGCCTAAATCTATCAACTCTTGCAAATGGGATTCCACAGAGATTTTACCATTTAACAAATCCCAGAATCTTTGCTCTGTGTCGTAATGAATAAGGTAGTTGTTAGGGGTATTGTTCATCGCGCTACGCCCTGTGATTTTATCATTATACGCTTGATAATCTAGCCATTCTTGTGAATATTCCGCTTCTTTAAAATAGCTAAAATTTCTACTTAAATACTCATTAAACATTCCATCAAGCGAGATTTTATCTCCTTGTATAAAGTTTGGCAAGATATAATTTTCTATATTTTTTGTGCAAAAGATATTAAAAATTTTGATTTTGACGCTTAGGGATTCTATAATGACAATCAATAGCGCAAATACAAACTATCTACCAAGTATGCAAAATACTCAAAAAGAGCAAAAGGAAAATGCTAACAATCCGCAAGAATTGCAACCAAACAATGCTTTAAATAATGTATCCAATAACGCGCAAAACGATAAATCAAACAATTCACAAAACACAACAAAAGAAATGTCAGACTTTCAAACAGATATATTTGAATCTGTCAAAAAAGCCTTTGGCTTTGGTGCAGATAGTGAGGGATTCTTTACAAGTGATTTAAATGAAGCGGCAGGGATTCCAGAGGGGATTAAAATACACGCTATTCTTGGTGTGGAATATTATCTATCATCTGTAATTTGGAGTTACAACAATATAGATTTAGTCGGAAGTGTGAAAAACTTTTATCAAGAGTTTTCTAAACTTTCAGAACAGGAAAAAGATAATATTGTCAATAAAACAAAAGAAATAAAATATTTTTTAGAGAATGGGACACAATACTCACTTTATGATACTCTACTAAAGAGATTTACAAATGTTGAGGGTGGCTTAAATGAGAGTGGGAAACTAGAGGCTTTTATCAGAATGAATCCTGATTTAATGGTGGCAGAAAAAACAATCAATCTTGCCATACAGGGCAATGGGGCATACGCAAGTTTCATTGATAAAAACGATAATCTATTGGGAATGAATATACTAGATAAAGGCAAAGCAGGACAACTTTTGCGCACAAGTATCAACGAAATGAGCGCAGAAGAGTTCGGGAAACAATGGGGAGAATTAAGGGAGGAATACCGAGCAAGATATGACGCACAGCAAGAGCGATTTAGAAAAGAAAATGAGGAAATTGAGGAATACAATAAGAATCTTGCAGAGCAAAAAACCCAAAAGAAATCTAAAGCAATCCAAGTCAATAAAAAAAGTGAAACTTATCAGGATTTAGACTTTTTAAATACTTTAGAGTTTATTAAAAGTCAGCAGAAATTAGAGCAAATCTTAATGCTTTTTCAAAGAGAATCTAAAGGAAATTTTGATATTCAAAACTTTAAAGATTTCCTTGCTTCCTCTTGGAAAAGATTAGATAGAGAGGTTTAAAAAAGGATTCTATAATGACAATTTCTAATGTCTGCAAATAACAATGTGGAATCCCTTGATGAAAAACTTGATAAGAATTTGTCTGCTCTTTTCTTTGCTTCAAAGCTTCACCAATGCAGAATTTATCGTGCAATCCTATCAAGAAATAAAAAATCAAAGAGTGATAAGACAAAGCTATGAGGAATCCTGCGGTGCTTCCTCGCTTGCTACATTACTAAATATCTTAAATCAAAGCAATTTCACTGAATTAGAAATCTTAAAAACAATGAGTGAGAGCAAACTAAATACAGATATGGTAAGCTTTACAGATTTAAAAGCAGCGGTTCAAAAACTAGGCTTTAAGGCTAATTCCTATTCTTTGGATAGAGAGATTCTTAATCAACTTGTAAAGATTCCAATGCTTGTAAAGATTGAAAACGACCCTAGATTTCCTCACTTTGTAGTGATTATCAATCACAAAGGCAATTATTTGCAAATCTTTGACCCAAACTATGGCGAATATATCAGCTCCAAAAGAGAATTTTATAGTATATGGGATAGGCACAAAAAAGGAGGTTATGCCTTAATTATAGCTCCCAAAAAAGATTTAAAATCATTCAATTTAATCCCCAATTTAACCCTACCCCATTCTTTAAATCTCATTTTTTCTCCTTTTAGCTTGCATTGAGTTCGTATCCTCGCGCATAAAATCTATCACTTTTAGGCATTTTAAGATAAAATAAATTTAAGACATTTTCACAATGCCCTTTAACAATCTCTAAAAGGAATCCTAATGTTTGAAATTTTACTTGCCTATATTCTAGCGGTTTTTCTACTCATTGCGACGCCCGGTCCTGTGGTTGCGCTTGTGATACGCAATGCTTCAATGTATGGATTTAAAACAGCATTCTTTACAAGCATAGGAACAAACTTTGCCTCTTTACTCCTGATAACCTTTGCCATTGCAATAATTTTAGGTGCATTTGAAATTTCTCCCTTTGCATTATCCCTCATCAGTATTGCAGGTTGTGTATTTATTTTTTATTTAGGATTTAATTCTTTGTATCATACATTGAAAAACTATCAAAGTCAGCCCCAAAAGGAATCCGAACCGCAATGCAATCAAACCAAAATCAACAAAACCTTTGTTTCTAGCTTTTTAGAGGGTTTTGGTATTGCAATAGGCAATCCAAAAGACATTTTATTTTTTGTAGCATTTTTTCCGCAGTTTATCCATATCACCGATTCTATTTTATAAGCTTAAGCATTCTCGTAGCAGTATGGATTCTCCTTGATTTCTGTATTCTTATGAGCTATGCGCTTTTGATGCAAAAGGCAATTTTATTGCGGTATAAAAACCTTATCGGAATCATCAGTGATATTATTTTAATGCTTGTTGGGGTGTTTGGAGCTTATTATTTACTGCAAGCATTTTAATAAAATTTGCCTAGTTTTCACCTTTTAGGCATTAATTCAAATCAGATTTCAATTATCATAAAGAATAAAAAAGTAAAAAATTGCTAAAATATTAGTTTAAATTACTATTAAGAGGCGTGCCTAAGTGGAATCCCAAGCCAATCCTTTAAACATTACTTTGCCAAGCTATACAATTCATTTTGGGGATTTGCCCAAACTCACCCACAAGGGCAAAGTCCTCATCATCACGAATCCTAAAATCGCCGGGCTTCATCTGCAAACCCTCCTTGCAAACCTAGAAGCCAAAGAAATTTATTGCCACACGATTCCAGATGGAGAAAGCTATAAAAACTTTGAAACCATTAATGGAATCCTAGAAGCAGCATTCAATCATCGTTTAGATAGACATTCTTTGATGATTGCCTTTGGGGGTGGCGTGATTGGCGATATGGTGGGATTTGCTTCCGGAATCTTTATGCGTGGCATTGACTTTATCCAGATTCCAACCACACTTTTAGCGCAAGTAGATTCTAGTGTGGGCGGGAAAACAGGCATTAACAATCATTTTGGCAAAAACCTCATCGGCTTGTTTCATCAACCCAAAGCAGTTTATATTAATCCCAAATTCTTAGCCACTTTGCCCAAACGCGAATTTAATGCAGGAATGGCGGAAGTCATCAAAATGGCGGTGTGCTTTAATAAAAGCTTTTTTGAATCTTTGCAAAATGCCGATATGACGAATCCAAACACGCTTTTAGAAGTCATTTATCAAGCAATCAACACCAAAGCAAAAGTAGTCGCAGAGGACGAGAAAGAACACGGAATCCGCGCAGCACTCAACTATGGGCATACTTTTGGACATATTATTGAACGACAAAGCGGTTATGGAACTTATTTACACGGCGAAGCAGTCGGCATTGGAATGATAATGGCAAACAAGCTTGCATTCAAACTCAACCTCCTTTCACAAGCAGAATCCAATGCGATTCTAACCCTCTTGCAACATTATCAGATTCCGACAACTTACAAGATTCAAAATGTAGAATCCTTTTATCAAGCATTCTTTTTGGACAAAAAAAGCTTGAATGACAAAATCAAATTTGTTCTTCCCAATGGAATTGGCAATGTATGTTTCAAAGAAGAGATTTCAAAAGAAATTCTTTTAGAAATTTTAGGTGAATTTGCCAAATGAAGCATTTAAGATTCCTTGTTTTATTTCTCACTTGCTTGCTAACAAACGCCCTAAGTAACGAGATTGTAGAAGAAATAAAAAATATCAAACAATTAGATTCTCAAATTATAGAAGCGGATAATTTCTTAAACAATCCCAACAATTTATGGATAAAAAAATATTCCAACTATGAAGCCTACCAACAAGTTACTTTCAATATTATCCAAACACAAAATGAAATCAATACTTTAGAAAAGCAACCCAAAAGCATTGAAACGCAGAATCAGCTAAGTATTTTGGAACGCAATCTTACTGCATTGGAGCAACAAAAAGAAGTTTTAGGAATTTATAAAGATTCTCCTTTTCGCGAGCTCACAGAAGCTAAAAAACTTGAAGAAGCTCCCAATGTTACGAATCTCCTGCTGATTGCACGCGCCTATTCTTATATTAAAAAAATAGATTCTGAATTAATGATTTTGCACAATAATTACAAGAAATTACAAGAAAATCTAAAATATATTCGACAAAAAGACGAAGCCTTAAGCAAATTGTTAGAAATTTATAGCACAACACAAAATTCAAACAAACTTGCCAATGTTTGCCATTCTGATTATTGCCTATTTCCGGATAAAGAATCCATAGCCAAAGCTTATCATATCAACTACAATGCCCTAACCGTGCTTGAAACAACACAAGAAGTTTTCAATACAACTTTGGAAATTTTTACCAAAGAAATGGAAGAAGTAAAAACGCGCCTAAAGGCACAGATTAAAGAGCAATTCATTAAAAGCATTTATATTGGAATCACGATTCTAATTCTTATTGGAATCGCCTTTTCTATCAAGCTTGGAGTGCGCAAATATATCCACGACAACGAACGCATTTACACGACAAACAAGATTATTAATTTTCTTAATATTACCCTGATTGTTTTGATTCTGCTTTTTGCTTATTTGGACAATGTCAGTTATCTTGTTACCGTGCTTGGATTTGCTTCTGCGGGTTTAGCGATTGCGATGAAAGACCTTTTTATGTCCATTTTGGGTTGGATTGTGATTGTCGTTGGAGGCTGTGTGCATGCAGGAGATAGAATCAAAGTCATTAAAGAAGGTGCTGTTTATATCGGCGATGTGTTGGATATTTCTGTGCTTAGAATCACGCTTTATGAAGATATTACTTTAACAACTTATAGAGAGAATCGCAGAGCAGGACGCATTATCTTTGTCCCTAATAACTTTGTCTTTACAACAATGTTTTCTAACTACACACACGGAGGAATGAAAACCGTTTGGGACGGGATTGATTTCACGATTACTTTTGATTCTGACCACGAAAGAGCTTGCCATATCGCAAGAGAATGCGCCAAAAAATACGCCAAAGGCTACACAGAAAGCACACGCAAACAATTTGTAAAAATGCGCGACCGCTTTAGTTTGCGTAATACCAATGTAGAACCGAGAGTTTTTAGCTTGCTTGAACCAAATGGAATCCGTATTTCTGTTTGGTATCTCACAAACGCCTATGCCACTTTGGCTTTGCGCAGCAGCATAAGCTCTGAAATTATTGATGAAATTTTGCAAGAATCCAATATCCAGATTGCTTATCCTAGCACGACCATCTACGAGGGCAAACAGAAAATGCTCCCGCATAAAAACGATAAGGAGGCATTTAAAAGCGTGCATTTAAAAAGTGATGGCGAAGTGCCACCACAAAACTTTTTTTAAGATTCTTGAATGCAAAAACAAAAAGTTTATTTCAAAACCTTTGGTTGTCGCACCAATCTCTTTGACACTCAAGTGATGATTAACGCGCTTCAAGATTTCACCCAAACACCCTACGAGGAAGAAAGCGATATTGTAATTATCAATTCTTGCGCTGTTACCAATGGCGCAGAAAGCGGTGTAAGAAATTATGTTCATCGTCTGCAAAACGAGGGAAAACGAATCTATTTCACAGGTTGTGGAGTGCAAACTCAAGGACAAAATCTCTTAGACAAAGGCTTAGTTTTTGGTGTTTTTGGACATTCTCACAAGGAAAATATTAATGCGCTTCTCAAACAAAAACAATCTTTCTTTTTAGAAGATGATTTAAAAAGCCTAGAAAACGAGATTCTAAGTGATTTTATCGGGAAAAGTCGCGCATTTATCAAAATCCAAGAAGGTTGCGATTTTGCTTGTTCGTATTGCATTATTCCAAGTGTAAGGGGCAAAGCGCGAAGCTTCCCGCAAGAAAAGATTATTTCTCAAGTGGAAAAACTTACCCGAAAAGGTTTTAATGAATTTATCTTAACGGGCACAAATATCGGTAGTTGGGGCAAAGAATTTGGGAAAGATATTGCAACTTTAATAGAATCCCTTTGTGCGATTCCGTCTCTTAAGCGTCTTAGAATCGGGAGTTTAGAACCCTCGCAAATCAATGCGCATTTTTTAGAAGTGCTACAAAACCCCAAAATAGAGCGTCATTTACATATTGCTTTACAACACACTGCGCCCGCAATGCTAAAGATAATGAATCGCCTGAATACTTTTCAAAAAGATTTAGAGCTTTTCACCTTGCTAGCAAATCAAGGTTTTGCACTAGGAAGTGATTTTATCGTGGGGCACCCTGGAGAAAGTGAGGAAATATGGAGGGAAGCCTTTGCAAATTTTTCACTTTTGCCCTTGACGCATTTGCATAGTTTTATTTATAGCCCGCGCGATAATACCCCCTCTGCCCTGCTCAAAGGTAGAATCAATGGAAAAGTAGCAAAAGAGAGAAAACAGCAGATTGAAACTCAAGTTGCTAAGAACAATCTCCACTTCAGAGAGAATCTCAAATCGCGCCACAAATCCCTTAATGTGTTGATTGAAAATGTCCTTATCAAAGAGGTAAATGCGGAATCTAGCGATAAAAACTCTTGTCCAAAATATATTGCGCAAGGCTTTGATGAATACTATAATCCTATGCAAATAGAAACACAAAATCCTCTTTACAAAGATAGCTGGATTCCTATTACACATTTCACCCCAAAAATGGATAAAAATTATGCAGAAATTTAAGAGTTTATATATCGGAATCTTTGCGATTCTCCTAGCTTTTGCCTTATTTGTTGCTTTTTTTTTCAAAAGCAATCCCGTTTTAATTAGCGCAACCAATCTACAAACGATTACACAAAATGCACTACCAAAGGTTGCAATCCTTAAGGGCGATTATTTGTATTTTACCTTAGAGGGCAAAGAATACAAAGTTGCCAAAAGCAGCATTAATCTGCAAGAATTTGGGCAAAAAGTTCCGCTAGAAATCAAAAATGATTTCAATCTTGTGCAAAATTTAACAGAAATCATTGTGATTCTAATAATTTCGCTGATAATTTTGTTCTTTTTTGCAAGTTTTAAAAAAGCAAAAAATACCCCCAATCCAAACGCTCAAAAACGCAAGGATTCTAAAGAATATGAGAATGTTGCAAAATCTTTTGCCAATGAAGCCTTTGCCCTGCACTATATTCAGCCCATTACTTCTAATCTCACTTTTGATGATGTTGCCGGGATTCACGAAGCCAAAAGCGAGCTAGAGGAGATTATTGATTACCTCAAATTCCCCAAAAAATACCAAGATTTTGGCGTCAAACTCCCTAAAGGCGTGCTATTAATCGGGGTTCCAGGAGTGGGCAAAACCTTGATTGCCAAAGCATTAGCAGGGGAAGCAAAAGTGCCGTTTTTTTATCAAAGCGGTGCAAGTTTCGTACAAATTTATGTCGGTATGGGAGCAAAACGCGTCCATGATTTATTTACCAAAGCCAAGCTTAATGCCCCCTCTATTATTTTTATTGATGAAATTGATGCGGTAGGAAAAGCACGAGGTGGAATGCGCAACGATGAACGCGAAGCAACACTCAATCAGCTTTTAACTGAAATGGACGGCTTTGAGGATAGTTCAGGCGTGATTGTGATTGGTGCAACCAATAATGTAGAATCGCTAGATGACGCTTTATTACGTAGCGGGAGATTTGATAGGCGAATCTTTGTAGAGTTACCCGATTTGCAAGAGAGAATTAAAATTTTAAAAGTGCATACGCGCAACAAGACTTGTGATTTTGACTTTGAGGAAGTTTCCAAACTCTGCGTAGGATTTAGCGGTGCAGCCCTAGCCTCCCTTATCAATGAAGCAGCATTATGCGCTATCAAACGTGGCTCGGACACGATTACCAAAGAGGATATTTTAAATGTGCGCGATAAGGTAATGCTAGGAGTGCGCAAAAAACTAAGTTTTAGCGATAAAGAAAAGGAGATTCTTGCCTATTATCAGGCAGCAAAAGCCTTTAGTGCGTATTCTTTGGAGATTCCATTTGAAAAAGCAACCCTAATGAGTGATGGCTTAAAATCTATTGACAAAGAATTTTTAAGCAAAAACGAAATGGAAAGCAAAATTAAAATCCATTTATCTGGAATCGCAGCACTTGAATTGCTTTATCAAGAACGTTATTCGCACGCCAAAGAAGACCTGAATGCTGCAAAAGCCTTAGCGCGCCAAATGGTAGAATCCTATGGAATGGGCGAATATTTGCTAGGAAGAGAGGAAGATGTGCTCAAAATCCTAGAGGAATGCAAGAATGAGCGTTTGGGATTCTTTAAAAATTATCGTGGAATTTTAGAAAACATAAAAATTTCCCTACTTGCAAATGAAAAACTAGAATACCACGAGATTGGACAATTCATTCACGCACACATTTAGGAATCTCAAATGAAAATCTTTGGAAAGTCTTTTGATTTAGAATCTTTAAGGATTCCACCCATTCTTTTAAATGCTTATTGTGTAGTTGGTGTGCAAGGGCAATGCGCTCAAGCTATTCTTTATGCCCTAAATCAACTACAACAACACCAACGCATAGAAAATCTAATCTTGATAGAACCCGATTTAGAATCTCTTAATGCGCAGTTACATACAATTGCCTTTTATGGTTGCAAGGTTTATAGCTACTTTAAAAATCCTCAAATCACTAATTTAAAAAAATATGAAAATTTTGCGCAATTTGGCTTAGTTGTGATTGCAAAAAAATAGAATCCTTTGGACTCTAGCTTGCAAATTTGATTTAATAAGCGCGTTTCTTGTAGCATTCTACTTCAATTTCATAGGCGATAGGATTTGTCCTCTCTCCATTGGCTGAATTTTGAAAATACAATTTAATTTCTACAAAAGCACCTGGCGATAGATTTTTAAAAGTTCCATATTTGCTAATACCAAACACACCGCAATTATCTAATTCAATTTCTGTATTAGGCAACACTTGCACCAACACAGAATCTCCATAAACAGAATCCACAACGATAGTTTTTTTGTCATTATCTATCTTTGCAATAACGCCCTCTAGCTTAAAGCTATCTCCAAACGCTAATGCTGCGCCTAAGCACAACAAGACAAAACCAATGAAAATCCTTTGCATAAGATTCCTTAATATGCTCTTCTACCGCATTTCCATTCTATTTCTTGTGCTCCAAAGATTTGTCCTTGAGGATAACCCTCAACTTCAACAAACATTCCGGGCTTTAAAGCGGTAAAATTATGATAAGTATCATTGCCAAAAACTCCGCAATCGTCCCCTTTGAGTTTTGTATAAGGAAAAACCTGCACAACCATATTGCCATTCATTCCTGAAATTGTAATCGTCTTATTTGCGTTATCCACATTTACAATTTGCCCTTGAATATCCATATCTGCAAAGGCGGGCACACTCAATGCACTTGCGACTAAGGCAATTTTCAATAGATTTTTTATTTTCATTTTATTACTCCTTACTGAAATTTATTAAACAAAATTTTAATCAATTATTGTTAGTTTTTTGTTAAGATTCCATAAAATTTTAAAGGTTTATTTTGCAATCCATTATTCGCCCAAATACTCTTATGTTAGCCCCTCTAGCAGGTTATACCGATTTGCCTTTCCGCGAAGTTGTAAAAAAGTTTGGCGCGGATATTACCGTAAGCGAAATGATTAGCGTGCATGCACTTGCATTTAAAAACAAAAAAACACTAAAAATGGTAGAAAAATCCCCTATTGAAAATCCTTTTGCTTTACAAATTGCAGGCAATGAGATGGGAATTATCACGCGTGCAGTAGAATCCCTCAATGCTTTCAAGGAGAATATTCAAATCTTAGATTTAAATTGCGGTTGCCCTGCCCCAAAAGTCTCCAATCACGGAAGCGGAAGCTCTTTATTAAAAGACTTAAACAAGTTAAGAGAGATTCTAAAACTTATTAGAAAAGTAAGCGAGATTCCTTATTTGAGTGTAAAGGTGCGACTAGGATTTGATACAAAGATTCCACTAGAAATCGCAAATGCCCTGAATGACACCCCTATTGATTATGTTGTCGTGCATGGTCGCACCAAAGCAGACGGATACAAAAAAGAAAGGATTGATTACGATTCCATTGCCTTAATGAAACGAATCTTGCGCGTTCCGCTCATTGCAAATGGGGAAATCAATAGCGTCCAAAAAAGCCAAGAAGTCTTGCGATATACAGGAGCTGATGGCATAATGATAGGACGCGCAGCAGTAGAAAAGCCTTGGATTTTTGCACAAATCAAAGAGGGATTACAAGAAGAAAGTGTGCATTTGCGCCAACGCGTGAGTTTAGAGCATTTTGACCGCACGATTGCCTTTCGGGGAGATTATGGAGCAATTATGTTTCGCAAAAATCTGCACGCTTATTCCAAAGGCTTAAAAGGCGCGAGCGAATTTCGCACGCTTGTAAATACCATTACAGATTCAACACAAATGCGCCAAGCCATTTTAGAATTTTTCAGCTCTACTACATTTGAGACTTAACTTTATTCTGCCAATAAAACTCTTATGCAAAAAGCTCCTTATAGCTTTTGCCCCCTTTTTCTTTCAAAAAACTTATCATTTCTTGACTTGTCGCCATATCCAAAACACTTTTAAAATGCGTTGTAGCATTGATATTTGCCCCATTTGTTTCATAGGTAAAACAAGCCTTTTCAAGTATCGCCATCAAAATTTGGCTGATAAAATTCCTGTACATTAAAATCTCGCAAAAAGTTTTTTTAATTGTTCTAATTTGTTTCCCCTAATGAGATTCCATAGCTCTTCTTGTAAAGAATCCATTTCTCTATATGTTAAATTTACTAACCATTCACTACTCATAAATTAACCTTTTATCAATATTCAATTCCTGCTTCTCTTAGCGCATCACGAATCGCACGCATTTGAATGTTTTTATCAAAGCACCATTTGGGAGCTAAAAGCGTGTCGTTGCGCACTCCAGCACTCACGCGATGAATCACGACATTTTGCGGAATCCTTTTGAGGGATTCTACAATCAAATCAATATAAGCATTTAAAGAAATAGGCTTATACTCACCTTTTTCATAGAGATTTGCTAAAATCGTTTTTTCAATAATATAAAGTGGGTGAATCTTGATTCCATCACTTCCCCAAGCAATCACGGACTCTAAAGTATGTAACATCATCTCTCTTGTCTCTTTTGGCAATCCATAAATAATATGCGAACAAGCCTTCAAACCGCGATTCTTACTCTCTTTAATCCAATATTCCATATTTTCTGTGCCGTGCCCGCGATTGATAAAGCGCAATGTTTCATCATAAACCGATTGAATTCCATATTCTACCCAAATCTCTTGCCCTCTTGTGTATGCTAATTCACCCAAAAAATCCAACAATTTCAAATCCACAGAATCCGTGCGTGTGCCAATAGACATTCCTACGACATTGGGCAAACTCAATGCGGTGGTGTAAAGCTTTTCTAAAGTTTCAAAAGGTGCATAAGTATTT
>NZ_JAIEFA010000060.1:0-5835 GCF_029067145.1 Helicobacter sp.
GATTAAATTTAAAATATGGTTACGATTTTTAAGATTTTATTGTTAAAATTACACGCATTTTTGCAAAATAATTTTCAAGGAAAATCAATGAACAAGTTTTCAAAACTATTTTTGACTTTCGCTTTTGGAGCATTGCTTGTAGGCTGCGGAAATAGCACAAGCACAGAAAAAGCGAGCAATGGTTTGGAATCCATTAAACAAAAAGGAATCATTACCATTGGAGTTTTCAGCGACAAACCACCTTTTGGTTTTGTGAATGATAAGGGCGAGAATGACGGATTTGATGTTGCAATCTCAAGACAAATCGCCAAAGACCTCTTAGGAGATGCCAACAAAGTAAAATTTGAATTGGTTGAAGCAGCAAGTCGCGTAGAATTTCTAAAAAGCGGCAAGGTAGATGTGATAATGGCAAACTTTACACAAACTAAAGAACGCGCAGAAGTGGTGGATTTTGCTACTCCCTATATGAAAGTTGCACTTGGAGTTGTTTCCAAAGACGGCGTAATCCAGAGTATAGAGGACTTAAAAGGTAAAAAACTCATTATCAACAAAGGCACAACTGCGGACTTTTACTTTACTAAAAATCACCCAGAGATTGAGCTTTTAAAATACGACCAAAACACAGAAGCTTTCTTGGCTCTTAAAGACGGGAGAGGCGTAGCCTTAGCACACGATAATCTATTAGTTTTCGCTTGGGCAAAAGAAAATCCAGAATTTAAAGTCGGAATCGGAAAACTAGGCGATGAAGATGTTATCGCACCGGCGGTAAAAAAGGGGGATAAGGAGTTACTAGAATGGCTAAATTCAGAGATAAAAACACTCAACGAAAATGGCTTTATGAAAGAAGCTTACAACAAAACACTTGCTCCAATTTATGGTGAAAATCAAATAGAATCCGTACTTTTTACCAAATAAAACTCTTTTTTCGTAAGAATCCAACTTTAAGATTCTTACGAGATTCTTAAACTTCAATTTTTCGCAACCTAATTCTTCAAGTTAATTACTTTATTAGCAAGGATAAGTTAGAATCGCAATTTTAATTTATACCAAAAATTTAAGGCTTACAATGAGTCAAACGCCAAAATTTACGCATTTACATCTGCATACAGAATATTCCTTGCTTGATGGGCTAAATAAAATCAAAACTTTAGCAAAAAAAATTAAAGAATATGGAATGGAAAGCGTGGCAATCACAGACCACGGCAATATGTTTGGTGCGATTGAATTTTATAAAGCAATGAAAGCAGAGGGTATTAAGCCGATTCTAGGAATGGAAGCTTATTTGCACAATGCAGAGGATATTAGCGACAAAAATAATCAGCGATTCCACCTCTGCCTTTATGCTAAAAATCTAGAGGGCTATAAGAATCTAATGTATCTAAGCTCACAAGCTTGCTTGTATGGATTCCATATGAAACCGCGTATTAGCAAAAAAATGCTAGCAGAACACAGCGCGGGTCTCATTTGCAGTAGTGCGTGTCTCAATGGCGAAGTGCAGTGGCATTTAAACCTCAAAAAAGATGACAACAAAGGGAGAAAAGGCTATGAGCGCGCAAAAGAAGTCGCGCTAGAATACAAAGAAATTTTTGGGGAAGATTTTTATTTGGAGCTTATGCGACACGGAATCCAAGAGCAGCAACTCATTGACAATCAACTTTTAAAACTATCCCAAGAAACAGGAATCAAAATCATTGCAACCAACGATACGCATTATACTTACCAAAGCGATTCCACCGCACAAGAAGTAGCCTTTTGTATCGGTTTTGGCAAGGATTTTAATGACCCTAATCGTATGCACCATACCGTGCAGGAGTTTTATATCAAAACGCCTGTGCAAATGGCAGAACTTTATGCAGATTTACCAGAGGCTCTTGAAAATACGCAAGAAATTGCAAATAAATGTGATTTAGAGCTGCATTTAGGCGACCCCACGCCTCCTAGCTTTAAATTTACTCAAGAATACGCACAAGCAGAAGGATTGGATTTCACAAAAGATAGTGAATATTTTGCTTATAAATGTCGTCAAGGCTTAGAAAAACGACTTTTAAATGTGGAATCTAGCCGACATCAAGAGTATAGAGAAAGGCTTGAACGCGAGATTGAAATCATCAATAAAATGAAATTTCCCGGTTATATGCTGATTGTTTGGGATTTCGTGCGCGCAGCAAAGGAACGCGGAATCCCAGTAGGTCCCGGTCGTGGAAGTGCCGCAGGAAGCTTGGTTGCGTTTTGCTTAGAGATTACCAATATTGACCCGATGAAATACGATTTACTCTTTGAGCGATTCTTGAATCCCGAACGCGTAAGTATGCCCGATATTGATATGGATTTCTGCCAAAGCAGGCGCGAGGAAATTATTAATTATGTTACCGAAAAATATGGACAACACAATGTCGCGCAAGTCGTTACTTTTGGTATGATGAAAGCTAAAGCGGTGATTCGTGATGTTGCGCGCGTTATGGGAATGCCTTATGGAGACGCGGACGCCTTTGCAAAACTGATTCCAAAAGAATTGGAAATCACCCTAGAGGAAGCCTACAACAAAGAACCAAAAATTGCAGAACTCCTTGCAAGTAGCCCGCTTGCAAAAAAAGTGTGGGATTTTGCAATCATTTTAGAGGGCACAAAGCGGAATCCCGGCACGCACGCAGCTGCTATCGTGATTGACTCCGAACAAGAACTATGGCACAAAGCCCCACTTTACCGCTCTTTGCGCGATGGAATCGTTGTTACACAATATTCTATGAAATTCCTTGAAGATGTGGATTTGATTAAATTTGACTTTTTGGGCTTAAAGACGCTGACTTTGATTGACAACGCCTTAAAGCTCATCAAACAGCGATATAATAAAGACATAGATTTCCTAAGTGTAGATGTAGATGACAAAAAAGTTTATGAAACTTTGCAAAGTGGTAACACGCTCGGCGTCTTTCAGATAGAATCTAGTATGTTTCAAGGGATTAACAAACGTATGCGTCCAAGCACCTTTGAAGACATCATTGCTATCATTGCACTAGGGCGTCCCGGTCCGCTAGAATCAGGAATGGTGAGCGATTTTATTGATAGAAAACACGGCAAAGCGCCTATTGTTTATATGTTTCCAGAACTAGAGCCTATTTTGCGTCCTACTTATGGAACGATTGTCTATCAAGAACAAGTAATGCAAATCGTGCAAAAAATCGGAGGATTTAGTTTGGGAGGGGCGGATTTGATTCGCCGTGCAATGGGGAAAAAAGACGCAAAAATTATGGCAGACAACAAAAGCAAATTCGCCGAAGGTGCGGTTGCGCAGGGATTTGATAGAGCCAAAGCAGAGGAATTATGGGAGCTCATTGTTAAATTTGCAGGTTATGGATTCAACAAATCCCATTCTGCCGCTTATGCTATGGTAACCTTTGAAACTGCCTATTTAAAAACTTATTATCCTAAAGAGTTTATGGCAGCCCTCCTCACTTCAGAAAAAAACGATACAGACAAAATCGTAGAATACATTGAAGAAGCAAATCAAATGGGGATTAAGGTGCTTCCACCCAATCTCCAAAAATCAGAATTAGAATTTAGTGTCGCAGAAGTCAATGGAGAAAGTTGCATTTTGTTTGGACTTGGCGCAATCAAAGGAGCAGGAGAAGTTGCAATCAACATTATTTTAGACGAACGCAAAAATAATGGAGAATTTAAAGATTTAGAGGATTTCTTGGGGCGCATTGACCCACAAAAAGTCAATAAAAAGGCATTAGAATCTTTCATCAAAAGCGGTGCAATGGACGATTTCAACCACACGCGCAAATCCTTATTAGAACAAGTAGAATCCCTAACCGAAGCCGCAAAAGCAGCACAAAATGCCAAAAGAGAAGCGGAAAATTCACTCTTTGGTAATGATGAGGAATTAGTAGGCGTGAATCTCAACTTGGAACATTATGAAGAATTTAGCCAAAAAGAAATTTTGGAATTTGAAAAAGAAAGTTTGGGATTCTATGCGTCTGGACACCCGCTAGATTCTTACAAAGAAATCTTTAAATCTATGCAATGCACTTCCACGAATCAAATCAAAGACATTGCCGAAAATAGCCGCATTTTGATTGCAGGCAAGATTGAGGATATTATCAAAAAATTCTCAAAAAATGGCAAACCTTATGGAATCTTAAAACTTCAAGATTTGTATGGCAGCGTGGAACTAACGATTTTTGAACAAACCTTAAAACAGCTAGAGGGCATAGAGGACAAAGAAAAACCCATTGCAGTCAAATGCCTTGTGCAAGAACAAGATGAAACCAAAAAGCTAAAGGCAGAAAAGGTTTTAACCCTAGAGGAAGCAAAAAAGGAAAAGGTAGATTTTACGATTCAAAAGGCAGATACTAGCGAGCCTTTGACGCTTGTGCTAGACTTCCATACAGACACTAACATCTTGCGACTTTTAAAAGAAGCTGCGTTGCGTCATCAAGGCAAACGCGAACTTAGGATTCTATTTAGAACCCAAACACAAGAGCTAGAAATGATTAGCGCATTATGCGTGCATAGTGAAATCAAAGAGGAATTTAAACAGCTCCAATGGCAAAACTAAACTTTACCTTAGAAGCAAAATTCCAAGATACATTGGATACTTTATGCAAAAAATGCGGGGAGCTAAAAAGTGCGTGTGTTTGTAAAAGTAGCCCTGCCCTAAAAGAAAAGGACTCCTACTTTTTAGGCATTAATGAAGAAAAAGCCAGCGGCAAAGACATTACGCGTTGTGGAATCTTTTATGAAAGCAAAGAGGAAATGCAAAAGATTCTAAAAGAGGCAAAAAAACATTTTGCAAGCGGTGGAAAGCTAGAGGAAAAAGAAAGTGGAATCTTTCTTATTTTGCAAGGCAAACACAAAAAAAATCTCAAATCTTTTCTGAAAGAAAAAAATTTTAAATTTAAGAAATAAAATGCGGCTCAATCAATACATTGCACACCATTCCAAATATTCAAGACGCGAGGCAGACAAACTGATTCTTGAAGGCAAAGTCAGCATAAAGCACAAAGTCATCACAGATTTTGCTTACCAAGTGCAAGAGGGAGAAAAAGTCTATCTCAACGACAAACTACTAAAAACAAAAGAGGAATACACGATAATTGTTTATCACAAGCCAAAAGGCGAGCTTGTAAGCAAAAAGGACGATAGGGGACGACGCGTCATTTTTGATTCCTTGCCCAAACGATTCGCGCATTTTACGCCTGTAGGGCGACTAGACTTCGCAAGCGAGGGATTGCTTTTGCTTAGCGATAATATCAAAGTTGCGCGCGCCCTTATGGAAAGCAACTTAGAGCGCGTGTATCTGCTCAAATTATCAGGCAAGATTCAAGAAAATGTGTTTGACGCAATGGAATCCGGATTAAGCCTAGAGGACGCAAGCGCGGGTGCGCATAGTAAAAGCAAGATAACGCGAATGGATTTCGCACCCTTTGTAGGCTATACTTGTATCAAAAATACTCCAAAATATTCCAAAATCAAAGTTGCAATCACAGAGGGCAAAAACCGAGAATTGCGCCGATTTTTTGCACATTTTGGGTTAGAAGTATTGGACTTGAAACGCATTGCGTATGGATTCGTGCATTTAAACAATCTCCCAAGCCAAAAGGTAAGATTCCTAGAACGTAAAGAATACAACAAACTCCACGCATTCTTAAGAGAGATAGAATCCCAAAATCCACAAAACAAGCCAAAGGAGACAAAATGAATCCCTATTCCGCCAAAGAGAGAATCCAAAACCACTTGGCTTACAAGCTTGGGCTTTGTATGATTTCTTTTAATAAAATAGTGGGGGGGGGGGCAGAATATGCAAAATGTATGCTTAAGCCTATTTTATTT
>NZ_JAIEFA010000060.1:5845-6650 GCF_029067145.1 Helicobacter sp.
CCCCCCCCCCCCCCCCCCCCCCCCCCCCCCCCCCCCCCCCCCCCCCCCAATAAGCAAAATGTAAGCTTAAAGCTATTTTATTTTCCTGCACTCCTTTTCCAACTCTTTAAAACATTCCAACTTCACAAGAAACAAAAACGCAAATATGCTGAAATCATAGAAATTTTTCCTTCCCTTAAATATCCTCCCTTAGAATCTTGCAAAGATTACAAGGAATCCTTATCCTACAAATACCATTTAGCCTATCTTTTAGGAGAAGCACTCTTGCAAACTCATAAAACTTGGTATAAGGGAAGTTATTTTGGCTTCAACCAAGAGATAAAAAAGATAAAGGAGAAATACAAAGAAATTGCATATATCAAAAAAGAATTAAAAGCTTTTAATGTAAAAGGGATAGATTATTGTTTTCTAGCAAATTTCAGCTCCAAAATCTATTCTCTTTTGCAAGAGAATAATAAACCACTTCTCCAAACATTATTTTTAAATTTTTCCTTTTTTATGCAATATCCTAATGAAATCTTAGAATGGCTAAATTCTCAAGAATTTAAAGAACAATATTCAAACAAAAACCACTCTTATCCTCCTTTGCTAAATCCCAATCAACTCACCAAAGATTCCAAAAATCCTTACCCTAATCTAAGCTATGAGAGCATATCACCTGAACTTGCTTGGGATTTGAATCTGCCATTGCCTCCGTATTATGGGTTTATCTATTGGGGAAGCCACGGGAGTGGAAACACGGGTTTAGCAACATTCTTAAGATATTGTGGAATCTTTGAGTGTTATTATGAGCCAAATATAGAAG
>NZ_JAIEFA010000061.1 GCF_029067145.1 Helicobacter sp.
TTTTAGGGAAATTAGGTTTAAGTAAAGCAGAATGGGAAGAGATTATGCAAGTCCCTATAAAAAGCTATAAGGATTATAGAAACAATTTAGAATTATTAACAAAAAAGCAAACTTTTGACATATTTTTTGAATAATTTTTTGGTAAATTGTTAAAAACCTGCTAAGATTCCTCATTTGCTTTATTAAGCTTATTAAAAACTTGGAGGAAATGTTGGGGTGAATCCTATCAAAATTGTAACGATTTTAGGAGCTAGACCGCAGTTTATTAAGGCAGGTGCATTAAGTCGTGAATTTAAAAAAGATAAAGAAATAGAAGAAATCCTTGTGCATACAGGGCAACATTATGATAGTAAAATGAGTGAAGTTTTTTTTGAGGAATTACAAATTCCTAAGCCTCAATATCATCTTGCTTTGGGCGGTTTATCTCACGGCGCAATGACAGGGAGAATGATAGAAAAAATAGAAGAAATTTTAAATCAAGAAAAACCTCATTTTACTCTTGTATATGGAGATACAGATTCTACATTAGCCGGAGCATTAGCAAGTGTGAAGTTGCAGATTCCCATTATTCACGTTGAAGCGGGTTTAAGAAGCTTTAATCTGGCAATGCCAGAGGAAATTAATCGTATTTTGACAGATAGAATTTCTCGCTTACTTTTTACTCCAAGCTTGACTGCAACGCAGAATCTCAAGAATGAGGGTTTTTTGCATTTCCCTTGTAAGATTGTTCAGAGTGGAGATATTATGCAAGATGTTGTTTTGCATTATGCCAAAATTGCCAAAAAGCCTGCTTTTGAGATTCTACATACTTTTGCCCTTTGCACAATTCATCGTGCAGAAAATACGGATTGTATTCATCGGTTGCAAGAAATCTTTGCAGCTCTTAGAGAAATAGCAAAGCAAACGCAAGTGATTTTGCCCTTACACCCAAGAACGCAAAAGATTCTAACGCAAAAGAACATTAGCACACAAGGTATTACAATATTAGAGCCTGTCAGCTATCTTGAAATGATTTGGCTTTTGCGCTCTTGCAAAGTGGTTTTGACTGATAGTGGAGGCTTGCAAAAAGAAGCTTATTTTTGCAAAAAGCCTTGTTTGACTTTGCGCGATGAAACAGAATGGGTAGAATTAGTAGAAAAAGGCTACAACACGATTGTAGGAGCAAATAAGGAGAAAATTATTCAACATTTTTCAAAAATAGCCGATAATAGTTCAATGGAATTTTGCAAAACACTCTATGGTAATGGTAGGGCGGCAGAAATCATTATGCAAACAATAAAAGAAAGTTTGTAAAGGATTGTAAAAAGGAGAGAGAATGAAAAAATTTGGCTTAATTGGTGTAGCAGGTTATATTGCTCCGCGTCATTTAAGGGCAATCAAGGAGACAAATAATACGCTTTTATGTGCATTAGACCCAAACGACAATGTGGGAATTATGGATAGCTATTTTCCTAATGCAGATTTTTTTACAGAATTTGAACGTTTTGATAGGCATATAGATAAGTTGCGACGCAAAAAAGAGGGGGTGGATTTTATCTCTATTTGTTCGCCAAACTATCTGCACGATAGCCATATCCGCTTTGGGCTTAAGAATAATGCCGATGTAATTTGTGAAAAGCCTTTAGTATTGAATCCTTGGAATTTGGACGCATTAGAAACGATTGAGAAAGAAACACAAAGAAAGGTTTATAATATTTTGCAGTTGCGATTACACAAAAGCATTCTTGCGTTGCGACAACAGATTCAACAAATCTTGCAAAAAGAGCCAAATAAAGTTTTTGATGTGGATTTAACTTATATCACCTCAAGAGGCAAGTGGTATTTCATCTCGTGGAAAGGCGATATTACCAAAAGTGGAGGAGTGGCAACAAATATTGGTGTGCATTTTTTTGATATGCTTTCTTGGATTTTTGGAGAAGTGCGGGATAGCCAAGTGCATTTATTAGACGCGCAGAGCGCAAGTGGAATCCTAGAGTTAAAACACGCAAGGGTGCGCTGGTTTTTATCTGTGGATTCTAAGACATTACCCAAAATTGCATTAGAGCAAGAGAAACGTACCTTTAGATTGATTAGTGTCAATGGCGAATCTGTAGAGTTTAGCGATGGCTTTACAGATTTACACACAGAGAGCTATAGAGATATTTTAAATGGCGGTGGATTTGGATTAAAAGAGGCGAGAAATTCTATCCAAATCGTGCATAAAATCCGCAATTCCGAGCCTTTAGGGCTAGTGGGTGATTACCACCCCTTTTGCAAAACAATTTCAAAATAAAAGGAAATAAAATGCAAAGATTCCATAAAATAGGCATTATCACCTATCAATCTCCCCATTTAAAAACAGAGCAGATTTTAAATCAACTTCTTATTAAACGATTCTGCGGAGGGGGGGGGTGGATTAATGGTTTATGCCCTACCTTTTTTGCCAAAAGAGGAGCGAGTGGTGCTGTTTGCGCATAGACCCAAACAAAGCGAAGCAGTAAGCGCACAAGAAATTGCGGCAAAGTGGAATCTAAGCTATCAAGAATGCCAAAGCGATGATGAGATTCCAAACGAATGTGATATTTATCTTATCACAGGTTGCGGAATCGTGTCTAAAGAGTGCTTAAAAGGCAAAAAGATTCTTAATGCACACCCAGGAATTATCCCTAATAGTCGCGGATTGGATTCGTTTAAATGGGCAATTTTGGAGGATAGACCCTTAGGGGTTACTTTGCATTATATTGATGAAAAGATAGATTGTGGAGAAATTGTCTCTGTGTCGCCTACACCGATTTATCCAAGCGACACTTTGCAAACTTTGGCACGAAGACATTATGAAAATGAAATTGCAATGCTTAGTGATTTTGAATCCCGCCTTGCAAAACCAAACAATCCTTTTGTAGGGATTTTGCAAACCCAAAGCACCAAAAGAATGAAACCCATAGAGGAAAAAGAAATGATGAATCATTTTGAAACTTATAAACAAAAATGGCAACACAATGGGTGAAAAAATAGATTATTTTGCACACGATACTGCAATCCTTGATGCAAATATAAAAATTGGCAAGGGCTGTAAGATTTGGCACTTTAGCCATATTTTAAGCGGGAGTGTAATCGGTGAGAATTGCTCCTTTGGGCAAAATTGCGTGGTAGGTCCAAATGTTAGAATCGGAAAGGGCGTGAAAGTACAAAACAATGTGAGCATTTATGAGGGTGTAGAATGTGAGGATAATGTGTTTTTGGGTCCTTCAATGGTTTTTACTAATGTCATCAATCCGCGTAGTTTCATTAATCGCAGGGAGGAGTTTCAGAAAACTTTGCTTAAAAAGGGTTGTTCTATCGGAGCAAATGTTACGATTGTTTGTGGAATCACAATCGGGGAATATGCGCTCATTGGCGCGGGAGCGGTTGTCGTGCGTGATGTGCCTGCCTTTGCACTTGTTGTGGGGAATCCCGCACGGCAAATAGGCTGGGTAGATAAAGCGGGATTGCGTTTGGAGTTTGATAAAAACGGAATCGCACAAGATAGCTATGATAAGACGAAATATAAATGTAAAGATTCTATTTTGGAGGTGTTAGATGAAAATTGATTTTGCAAATTTAAAAGAATCCCACAAAGCACATCAAGCAGAGATTGAAGAGGCGGTTTTAAGAGTATGTAGAAATGCGCAGTTTATAATGGGAAGTGAGGTAGAATCCCTAGAGAAAGAATTAGCGGAGTTCGTCGGTGGAGGCTATGCAGTGAGTTGTTCTAGCGGAAGTTCTGCATTACTGCTTTCTTTAATGGCTTTAGGAATCAAGGCAGGAGACGAGGTGATTACCACGCCTTTTACTTTTATTGCAACTTCAGAAATGATTGCACTTTTGGGGATTAAGCCTGTTTTTGTGGATATATCCTTAGAGGATTATAATTTGGATTGCAATAGGATTGAGGAAGCAATCACACCCAAGACAAAGGCGATTTTAGCTGTCAGTCTCTATGGACAGCCACCAAACTTAGAAAAACTTGAATCAATCTGCCAACAAAGGAATCTTAAATTAATTCTTGATGGTGCGCAGAGCTTTGGAGCGGAGTTTTTAGGGCGCAAGGATTCCACATTTGGTGCGATTGCCACGACAAGCTTTTTTCCTGCTAAGCCTTTGGGCTGCTATGGAGATGGAGGAGCAGTTTTTACCCAAGAGGAAAGTTTGGCAAAGAGAATTGCAAGTTTGAGACTGCACGGAGAGAAGTCAAGATATGTGCATCAATTTGTTGGAATCGGCGGGAGATTAGATGCGCTGCAAGCCGCGGTTTTGAGGATTAAGCTAAAGTATTTTGCGCAGGATATTGCAGCAAGAAATGAAGTTGCTAAACTTTATAGTCATTACTTAGAGGGAACAAATGTTGTGATTCCTAAAGTTTTAGATGGGCGAAGCAGTGTTTTTGCACAATACACGATTCGGGTTAAGAATCGCTCTGTATTGCAAGAGATTTTAAAGGATAATGGAATCCCAAGTGCGATTCATTATCCTTTGGGCTTACATTTGCAGCAGTGTTTTGCTCCTTTGGGCTACAAAAAAGGCGATTTTCCTAATGCGGAATTAGCAAGCGAAGAAGTTTTAAGCCTGCCGATGAATCCTTATTTGAGCGAATCGCAAATAGAGCAAATTGCGCAAGTAGTAAAGGAGGCAAGTGCTAAGATTGGAATCCTAAACTAATGTGTAGTATTTGCGGAGGGAATTATGCGCTAGAGGTGGTGCAAAAGGCATCTGTTGCTATGCGCCATAGAGGCTTAGACGCAAAAGGGAGCTTTAGTGATGAGAAATTTTCCTTTGCGCATAATCGCCTAAGCATTATTGATTTGCAAAGTGAGGCAAATCAGCCCTTTATTTCGCCGCATTATTCGCATTTTGTGCTTGTTTTTAATGGAGAGATTTATAACTATTTGGAGCTAAAGGCGGAATTGAAAAGTCTCGGGATTCCGTTTTTTACGACAAGCGATACAGAGGTTTTGCTTCATTCTTATGCGCTCTGGGGAGAGAAATGTTTGCAAAAATTCAATGGGGATTTTGCATTTTGCATTTATGATAAGCGCGATTCTTCCCTCTTTTTTGCACGGGATAGATTAGGTAACAAGCCCTTGTTTTACGCGCTAAAAGGAGAGAAAATCTTTTTTGCTTCCGAGATTAAAGCGTTTTTAGCGGTGGAATCCTACGCGCTAGATTTGGAGGAGGTCTCCAAATGGTTGCTTTTTAGCAATGGGGATTTGCAAAAGAGTATTTATCAAGGAATTTTAAACTTTCCTCCCGCTCATTTTGCGCACTTTAAGCTTGGTGATAGGGAGTTAAAGTTTCAAAAATATTGGGATTTTGAGCCAGATTTTGAGGCGATTTCCAATGCGCCAAGTGATGAGAAAACCCTACAAAATGCGCTAGAGGAGTTGGAGTCTTTGCTCTTTGATGCGACAAAGATTCGTTTGCGTTCTGATGTTCCGCTTGCCCTTTGCGTTTCAGGCGGGGTGGATAGCTCTATCTTGGCGCATTTTATCGCACGAGAAAAGATAGATTGTCGCTATTTTGGGTTAAACTTTAAGGATAATGCGCAAGGTGATGAGAGTGCGCATATTAAGCAACTTGCGGAGGATTTAAAGATTCCAATCCATTTTGTTTCTCCGAGTTTGGATTCTATTGCGGAGGATTTGCAAAACCTGTGCTATATGCAAGATGAGATTTTTCGTAGTTTTTCTATCTATTCCCAAGCATTACTTTTTAAATCCATTGCCTCTTATTGCAAGGTAAGCCTTGGGGGGCAAGGGGCAGATGAACTTTTTGGGGGGTATTATCACCATATTGGACGCTTTTGTTTCGCGCATTTTGAGGCTTTTAAAGCACGCGTTAAGCTCTATGGAAACGCGGCATTTAAGGAATACAATTTCGGGCTTAAATGTGCGCTAGATACGAATCTAAAATTGGAATTATTCGCAGAGGACAATGCAAAGGATATAGAGAAATTACGAAACTTGGGGCTACCGATTCCGACTTTGGAAAATCTTTTGGAGAGATTTTTGCCCGATTTCTCTCAAGGGCTTTGGCTAGATACAATGGTTTTTAACCTCCCTAATCTTTTGCGCTATGAAGACCGCAATGCAATGGCATTTGGGATTGAGAATCGCACGCCTTTTACAGATTATCGTGTGGTGGAGTTTGCCTTTAGGGTTGCGGAATCTTTTAAGGTATCTAAGGGATATAGCAAGTTTATTTTGCGCTTGCTCTTAGAGAAATTGGGAAGCAAGGAGTTGGCTTGGCGGAGAGACAAAATAGGGTTTAGTGCGCCCGAGTTTTGCTTAATGCAAACTTTAGGGTATAATGCAAACTCTCTTTTTGATATTCGTTTGGCAATTTTTGAGACTTTGAAAGGGCGAAAATGATTTGGATTGATGTAGCTACACCAAAATATGCAATGTTTTTTAGTGTGATGATTAAAGAATTGCAAAAAAGAGGACATAAATTGTTTGTAACTACGCGTTACGCTCCCAATTATACAGAGGCTAAGGAAATTTTAGAGCTACACAAGATTCCACATACTGTGCTTGGAGAATATGGCGGGGCAACTTTGCTAGAGAAGTTTCAAGCAAGAATATTCCGGCAAAAAGAGATTTTGGATTTATTTAAAGTGCAGGGTGTTCCTAGATTGCTAATCTGTGGTGCAGTCGTGGATAGTGTGCAAGTGGCGTATGGAATCGGGATTCCGGTGGTGAATATTTATGACACACCTGCATTTACAAAACCCGGTGATGAGGAATGTCCGAGTGAATTAACCGCCGTTGCAAGGCTGACTTTGCCTTTTTCTAGGCTTTTTTTCTATCCCTTTGTTTTGCCAAAAGAGTTAATGTTGCGTTTTGCGCTAGATGAATCCCAAATCGTGCCTTATCCTTTTATTGATGTGGCATTGTGGATAAATCAAATTCAAAAGGAATCCAAAAATGACTTTAGAATCCGCTATGGACTAGACACGACAAAGCCTACAATTCTTGTGCGTGAGGAAGAGTATAAAGCACATTATGTTAAAGAGCAAATCCCTACGATTTATCAAGTGATTCCTTTGCTTAAAAAAGCAATCCATGCGAATATTGTGATTATGCCAAGATATGAAAAAGATAGATTAAAAAGGGATTTTGGAGGAATCGCTACCATTTTGGAGGAGAAGCTAAAGCCAGAGGAATTTTATCCTTTTATTGACTTATTCATCGGCGGAGGGGGAACGATGAATCTTGAGGCGGTTTGCTATGGGATTCCGACAATCTCCACGCGTTCTCTTTGGTTGATTCACGACCAATATTTAATCAAACATAAACTAATGTTTTGGAGTCAAGATTGCGAGGAAATTGTGCGAATTGCTAAGGAAAATTTAGGCAAAAAAATAGAATCGCAAAGCTATTTTGTGCAAGGGGATTGTAATTTTAATGCGATGATTGACACAATAGAATCTAAAATACTAAGGAGCAAAAAATGTTAGGTGTAGCCTTGCTTGGTTGCGGAAGAATCGCAGTGCGCCACGCGCAACTTTTAAGCAGTGGAGAGATTGCAGGTGTGAAACTCGTTTGTGTGTGCGATATTGATAAAAATCGTGCAGAAGCTTTTGGGGCAAAATACAATGTGCCTTATTTTACAGATTTGGATTCTATGATGAAAGGGTGTGGTGATAAAATTGACATCGTATCCATTCTAACGCCTAGTGGCTGCCACGCGCAAAACACCCTAGAAGTTGCGCCTTATCAAAAGCATATCATTGTAGAAAAGCCTATGGCTTTGACTTTGGAGGACGCCGATAAGATGATAGAATCTTGCGATAAATTTGGGATTCGTCTTTTTGTCGTGAAGCAGAATCGCTACAATTTACCCGTGCAAAAATTGCGTGAGGCATTGGAAGCTGGGCGGTTTGGTAAAATTGTTATGGGTAGTGTGCGGGTACGTTGGTGTCGGGATAATGCGTATTATAAGCAGGATTCTTGGCGTGGCACTTGGGCGCAAGATGGAGGAGTATTTACAAATCAAGCAAGCCACCATATTGATTTGTTGGAGTGGATGCTAGGCGATGTGGAAAGCGTGTTTGCAAAAAGTCGCACCGCATTAAGTGACATAGAGACAGAGGATACAGGGGTTGCTGTGTTGAGGTTTAAGAATGGGGCTTTGGGTGTGATTGAGGCAACGACTGCTACGCGTCCAAAAGATTTGGAGGGGAGTCTTTCTATACTCGGAGAACTTGGAAGCGTAGAGATTGGCGGATTTGCTGTCAATGAAATCAAACATTGGAATTTTAAAAACGCAATGGAATCCGATAAGGAAGTAATGGAAAAATATTCTGTGAATCCCCCAAATGTATATGGATTTGGACATAAGGAGTATTATTTGCACGTAGTAGATTCTATCTTAAACGGCACAAAGGCTTTGGTAGATGGGCTTGAGGGACGCAAAAGTTTGGAGCTAATCGTTGCAATGTATGAATCCGTAGAGACAGGCAAGGAAGTGTTTTTGAGATTCCACCCGCAAAAATGCAAACTAGGACATAAAGAATGAAGCAATATACTGCACAGATTCGGGAAGTGAAAGTGGGGGAGAATGTCAAGATTGTAGAGCCTTGCAATCTTTATGAGTGTAAGCTTGGAGATGAGGTGTTTGTAGGTCCTTTTGTAGAGATTCAAAGCAATGTGAAAATTGGCAAACGAAGTAGAATCCAAAGCCATAGTTTCATTTGCTCGCTCGTGGATATAGGCGAGGATTGCTTCATAGGACACGGAGTAATGTTTATCAATGATTTATTTAAAGAGGGCAAGCCAGCAGGTGGGGATTCTACAAAATATAAAGAAACAAGAATCGGGAATCGCGTGAGTATTGGTTCTAATGCAACGATTTTACCGGTGGATATTTGCGATGATGTCGTAATTGGCGCGGGAAGCGTGGTTACAAAAAATATCGTCCAAAAGGGGATTTATGCAGGGAATCCCGCACAATTCATTCGGGAATTATAAAGGAAAAAGATGAGATTTGAAGAGATTGTCAGCAAAATAGAATCGTATCGTGAAAGCTTAAAACGACAAGAAGCTTTGATAGAGGTTGTAGATTTTGGTGCAGGGAAGCCAGAGGAGAAGCGCACACAGGAACAAATGGAAGCAGGCATTACACTAGATATTCCGCTTTGTGAATTAGCGAAAATTGGTGTCAAACGCGAAAAAGCGGAAGTGATTTTTAAAATTTTTAACGATTTATCGCCGCAAAAAATTTTGGAACTTGGCACTTGTTTGGGATTTTCTAGCTCTTATATGGCGTATTTTGCGCCAAATGCCCAAATTTGGAGCATTGAGGGAAGCCCAAATGTCGCGCAAATTGCTAAAGAGAATCATCAGCATTTTAATTTAAAAAACATTGAAGTTTTTATCGGACGCTTTGATAAGGTTTTGCCAAATCTTTTAGAAAAAATCAAGCTCCTTGATTTTGCTTTTATTGATGGACATCACAATAAAGAAGCTACGATTGCTTATTTTAAACAAATCCTTCCTTTTATGAAGCGGGGGGGGGGCGTTATGCTTTTTGATGATATTGCTTGGAGTAGCGGAATGCAAGAGGCGTGGAAAGAGATTTTGGAATCCCATTGCTACACAAAAGCGCAAGAGTTTGGCGAGGTTTGGAAAATGGGGGCATTATGGCTATAAAATTCTTAGACTTAAAAAAGCAATATTTGGGCATAAAAGGTGAAATAGAAACTGCAATTTCAAGTGTGGTGGAAAGTGGTGCGTTTGTGGGTGGCAGTGAGATAAGCGCATTTGAGGAGGAGTTTTCGGAGTTTTTGGGTGGTGGTGTGCGCACTCTTGGTGTGGCAAATGGTACAGACGCGCTAGAAATTGCGATAGAATCTCTTGCTTTGCCCAAAGATTCTGTGGTGCTTGTGCCTGCAAATACCTTTGCGGCGAGTGCGGAAGCGGTTGTACGCAATGGCTTAAAGCTGCAATTTGTGGATTGTGGGGCGGATTATACAATGGATTTAGCAGATTTACGCGCAAAAATCACTCCACAAACCTCTGCGATTCTTATGGTGCATTTGTATGGACAAAGCGCGAGGATAGAGGAGATTTTGGAGATTGCAAAGGAAAAGAATCTCCGCGTAATTGAGGATTGCGCCCAAGCACACGGAGCGAAGTTTAAAGGGCAGTGTGTGGGGACTTTTGGAGATATTGCTGCCTTTAGTTTTTATCCGGGTAAGAATCTAGGAGCTTATGGCGATGGCGGAGCGATTGTAAGCTACGATTCTGCGCTTTTGCAAAGATGTGAGGAGATTGCGCATCACGGAGGTTTGAAAAAATACGAACATAGAATCGTAGGGAGAAATTCGCGCCTTGACAATCTCCAAGCGGCAATTTTGCGTGTGAAATTGCGCCATTTAGCAGATTGGAATGCTAGGCGCAGAGAAGTAGCAAAGCTCTATTTTGAAGGATTCAAAGACTGCAAAGCAATAAGATTGCCACAGGTTAAGGAATCTTGCGAGTGCGTGTGGCATTTGTTTGTGGTTTCGGTTAAGAATCGCGAAGCAGTAATGATGCATTTAAAGCAAAAAGGCATTGAGTATGGACTACATTACCCGATTGCTTTGCCAAATTGCCCTGCCTTTAATCATCAACCCTATGTCGTAGAATCCCATACACCCAACGCTTCTACTTGGCAAGAGGAGATTTTATCGCTTCCAATGGGGGAACATTTGAGTGATGGGGAAGTAAAAGAAGTGATTAAAGCAGTCAAGGACGCAGTATGTGGGTGAAAAATGGCAAAGGGCTTGTGCTATGGCTTTGTGGCTTGGCAGGGAGCGGGAAAAGCACGATTGGCAAGGCGTTGTATGAGCGGATTAAGCAAGAGATTCCTAATGTTGTGTATTTAGATGGTGATGAGTTGCGCGATTTGCTCGGGGCTTATGGTTACGATAAACAAGGGCGGATTGAAGTTGCACTCAAGCGTTCGGCTTTTGCGCATTTTCTAAGCTCGCAAGGTTTGGTAGTAGTGGTAACTACGATTTCGCTTTTTGATGAAGTGTATGCTTATAACCGCAAGACTTTGCAAAATTATTTAGAAATTTATGTAGAATGCTCTATGGAGGAGCTACAAAGGCGCGACCAAAAGGGGCTTTATAGTGGTGCGCTCAAAGGAGAGATTCAAAATGTCGTGGGGTTGGATATTCCATTTGTTAAGCCCAATGCGGATATAATCTTGCCCAATGATACTCCAAAGGATTTAGAACAAAAGGTGCAGAGTATCTTAACTCAAATCAAAGGAAAGGGAAGCAAATGAAACAAGGTGATTTTACACAAGTGGCGAAGCATTATCATAATCGTCCGGCGTATAGCCCGATGTTGCTAGAAAAGCTGATTGCTTGTATCAATGATGAGCAAAAGAATCTCAAAGATTTACAAATCGTGGAAGTGGGCGCAGGGACAGGCAAACTTACCAAAATGCTTAATGAGTTTGGAATGCAAGTCCTAGCAGTAGAGCCAAACGATGAGATGAGAGAAGAGGGCATCGCCTACACAAAAGGCACAAATATCAAATGGCAAAAAGGAAGTGGCGAGGAAACAGGCGTGCCAAGTGGAATCGCGGATTGGGTAATTATGGCAAGTAGCTTCCATTGGACTGACCCTAAAGAATCTTTGCCCGAGTTTGCAAGAATCTTAAAAAATTCTGCGGCTCAAAATGACTCTGCCCATACTTCTGCCCACAATACTTCTGCGGGGGGGGGGGCAATAAAAAGATAAATTGAATCCTAAAAAATTAAAGTAATAAAAATATGA
>NZ_JAIEFA010000062.1 GCF_029067145.1 Helicobacter sp.
CGCTAGAAGCAATCAAAAATACCTGCGATTCTTTAGTATTTTTAAAAACTTGGATAATCTTTAAGCGATCGTTTAAATAATCTTTAAAGATATTTTCATAAATTGCTTTGTTCTCTTTAAGATAAACTTGGTAACCGCTAATTGTCTTGCTAAAAATCATTGCTATAATGGCTTTGAAATATTATCGTAGTCCTACACCCTACGCTTCTTTAGAATATCGGCAATCAAAAATGAAAGCTCTACTGCTTGACTTGCATTAAGACGCGGGTCGCATTGCGTGTTATAGTTACAACCTAAATTTTCTTCTGTAATTGCTTGCATACCACCTACACATTCTGTAACATCTTCTCCTGTCATTTCCAAATGCACGCCTCCAGCGTAAGTGCCAATGCTTCTATGTATCTCAAAAAATGCTTTCATTTCGTCTAAAATACTATCAAAAGAACGTGTCTTATAACCGCTGCTAGCCTTGATAGTGTTGCCGTGCATTGGGTCAATGCTCCAAACAATTTCTCGCCCCTCTTCTTTAATAGATTCCAATAGTTTTGGTAATTTATCCTTGATGACTTCTGCACCCATACGAATGATGAAATTTAAACGTCCTGCTTCATTTTGAGGATTTAGAATCTCACAAATACCCAAAATATCTTCCCTGCTCGCTTGAGGTCCGATTTTCACACCCAATGGATTTTCTACACCGCGTAAAAATTCCAAATGTGCGCCATCAAGATTCCTTGTCCGCTCACCAATCCACAGCATATGAGCTGAACAATCATACCATTTATTTGTTAAATGGTCCTTTCGCGTCAAAGCCTCCTCATAATTTAGCAATAAGGCTTCGTGCGAAGTAAAAAACTCTGTTTCGTGAAGAGTGGGGGTGTTTTGCGCAGTGATTCCGCAAGCCTCCATAAATGCTAAGGCTTGCGTAATTTTATTTGCCATATTTTGAAATCGTTCGCTTTGCGCACTATTGACGAAATTAAGATTCCATTTTTGCACTTGATTTAAATCTGCCAAACCTCCTTGTGCAAAGGCGCGAATCAAATTAAGCGTGGCAGCGGATTGATTATATGCCTGCAAGATTCGTTTAGGGTCTGCTTCTCTTGCTGTGCTATCAAACGCAATTCCATTGATAATATCCCCACGATAACTAGGCAATGTGATGCCATTAGAAGTCTCTATATCACTTGAACGCGGCTTGGCAAATTGTCCTGCCAATCTCCCAACCTTTACAATTGGACAAGCTCCAGCATAGGTTAGCACAACAGCCATTTGCAAGATGACTTTAAATAAATCCCGAATCCGAATCGCATTAAAATCTGCAAAACTCTCTGCGCAATCGCCCCCTTGAAGCAAAAACGCTTCACCTTTGGAAACTTTTGCCAAACGAGCTTTAAGAGTTCTTGCCTCACCTGCAAAAACCAAAGGAGGATATTTGCTAAGTTCTTTTTCAACGGCTTCTAGCGCATTTAAGTCTTTATAAACGGGCTGTTGAAGGGCAGTTTTGTCTCTCCAACTCTTTGGATTCCAATTTGTATTTTGCATTGATTTTCCTAAATACATTTAAAATTAAAAATAAATTGGCAATTCTACCCAACAAAAAATAAAACAACCCTTACCGAATCCTATTTGCCTAGATAAACTTGTCTTGGACGTGTGATTCTAGCGTGTGGATTTTTAATATGTTCCATCACTTGCGCACACCAACCTGGCATTCTACCAATCACAAACATCGGAGTAAAAAGCTGCACAGGAATCTTTAATGCGGTTAAAATGATTCCACTATAAAAATCCACATTAGGATAAAGATTTCTTTCTTTGAAATAATCGTCATTCAAAGCGACTTCTTCTAGTTTCTCTGCAATTTCACTTAAACGCGCATTCATTGTAATGCCTTTTTTGTTTAGCTCATCTTTTAAAGCCTTAATAGCTTTTGCACGGGGGTCGTAGCTCTTATAAACACGATGTCCAAATCCCATTAATCTAAAGGGGTCGCTTTTATCCTTTGCTTTTGCAACAAACTTATCTACATTTTTTACATCGCCGATTTGCTCTAACTGCACCAAAACTTTCTCATTTGCTCCGCCGTGTGCAGGTCCCCAAAGTGCATTGATTCCAGCAGAAATTGCTGCATAAGGATGTACGCCTGTGGAAGCGACATTACGCACCGTTGTTGTGGAAGCATTTTGTCCGTGGTCTGCGTGGAGGGTAAAGATTTTATCCAACGCTTCTACCTCAAGCGCAGAGATTTCTTCCTCTCCTTTTAGGGTATATTTCAGTCTTCCTCCCGGATACGCACGCAACATATAGAGGAAATTCTCTACATAGCTACGACTTACATCGGGATAAATCAAAGGTGCGCCAATAGAATTACGATAAGAAAAAGCAACCAAAGTTGTGATTTTTGCAATGATTCTGCGCGCCATTGTTTGATAATCTTCCTCATCGTCCATTTCCTTGTGGTCAAAATGAAAAGTAGAGAGTGCTGCAACCGCAGAACTTAGGTTTGCCATAGGGTGTCCTCCATCAGGAAACGCACTAAAAATATTAATCAAACCCTCGTGCAAAAAGGCTCTATGGCGCAACTCTAAATCAAATTCTTTGGATTCTTGTTCATTCTTTGGAGCTTCCCCTGTGATAAGCAATTTTGCCACATCTGTAAATTTATATTTTTCAACAATCTCTTCAACCGGGATTCCTTTGTAAAGTAACTGCCCATTTTTGCCATCTATATAGCTAATTGTAGATTCGCAACCTGCGGTTGAACCATATCCGGGGTCATAAGAAAAAATATTCGCGCGTTCAAATAATTTGCTAAAATCTACTGCCTTAGGACCGCGTGTGCAGTTAATAAGGTCAAAATCAAACTTTTCACCTGTTTCATTGTTGATTAATGTAATTGTTCCCATACATAACTCCTTAAAAAATCAAATTTTATTTATTTTAACGAACTTTTTTTAAAAAGTGTAAAAAAAATTTAAATTTTTGCAAAAATTTTAAAATCTGCTATTTTTTTACACATTTTTAATTATAGATAATATCTATTTCACTCTTTGGTTGAAAGTCAAAAATATGAGATTCTATTGCGGGATTGACTTTAATATTCTCAAATAAAATTTCAATTTTATTGTTTAAAGAATCCTTGAAACTAATTTGTTTTGGGATTCCATTTTCCAAATGTAAATCATATTTTTGCTTCAAAATCACCGCCTCGTAGTGATTTTCTGTAATTTTTTGCGCATTTTGCAGTAAATAAAGCAAATTCATATTTTCTTGCAGCCGCGTAAAAATTGCCTGTTTTAACTTCGGCTCATAGATAATCATTGTGCCCTCTTGGATAAAAATCTCTTTAGGAATCGGGCTAGTATAACTCCACCGCACGCTTGAAGGTGCAAGTGCTTGAATTTTGCCTTTATAGACAATTTGATTTTGTGCATTCTCTTCAAAGGAATACAAAGTTTGTGTAAAATCCGCGCTAAAAGATTGGATTTCTTTTAAGGATTGCGCATTGACAAAAGTCGCAAAAAACAGCATTGCGATTCCGCTTTTAAATAGAATCTCAAGGCAAAATTGAAACAATTTACACATTCAATGCCTTTAATGCTTAGAATCTTTGTGCAGAAAATACAATCCCACTGCAAGCGCCAAAATAGAAATCGCAAAAAATAACATATCTTGCGTATTTTTCATTCCCATATTCAGCACTTTAGAGAAAAACGCTACAATCAAAGCCATTACAATAACTTTTGCAAGCTTATCTTTTAGCTGGTCTAATGTGTGGATTTCTAACACTTTGGAATCCTTTTCATCTTTAATTTGAATCTTTGCAATAAACAATTCATAAAGTCCAAAGGAAAAAATCAATAACACCACTGCAATCAAATACAAATCCACTGCCATAATAATTACATTTAACAAAAGATGATGAATATCCGCGTCTGCCCCCAATGAACCAATATAATACAGATAAGTTTGCTTTGCAGCTTTGAGTATATCCACACTCGCAACGATAAACAACAAAATAGAACCAACTAGAGACAAAAGGACGGCTAAAATAATGAAAAGCCGTGCATTCCACATTAATTTTTCAAAAATATCTTTCAAGCGAATCCTTAAAAAAATGCAAATTATACCAAACTTTTAGAATCTAAACTCATTAATTTTATTCTCCATTTCTACCGCTCGGCTTTCTAGCTCATTAGAAACTGATGAGATTCTATTCATCTCGCTTGCGATTCCTTGTAGGTTTTGATTAAGCGTTTTATTGTTTTCTAAAAGCATTTCCGTATCCTTACTTAGCACTGAAGAGCTGTCAATCGTTTCTTGTGCTAGAGTGCTGATGATTTGGATTTTTTCTACCACAGAGGAAATGGTTTCTTGAATCGTTTGGGATTCCTCTACAATATGATAAAAGCTTTTTGCATTTTGTGTAATTTGACTACTTACTCCGCTGATAGACTGCACGATTGTGTTAATGATTGCATCAATCTCATTTAAAGACTTTTGTGTTCTTTCTGCAAGTTGTCGCACTTCATCAGCCACGACAGCGAATCCTCTTCCGTGTTCTCCCGCGCGCGCTGCTTCAATAGCAGCATTCAAAGCCAAAAGATTCGTTTGTGAAGCAATATCATCAATTGCCCCTAGAATCCCTTTAATGTTTTGTGCTTCCTTATCCAACAAGGAAACGCTATGCACCAAATCCTCTTGCACCTGTGCGTCTTGTGCAATGTTTTGGGTAAAATCTGCAATGATATTAGAAGCATTATCCAATTCCTTTTTTGCTGCAAGCACATCTTGCATCGTTGCATTTGTTTTTTGGATATTATCCTCTAGCTTTTTTCCTACTTCTTTGCCTGTTATTTCTGTCCGATTAGACAACTCAAACCCTTCTTGTGTGCGTCCTGAAACTTCTTGAGCACTATCAAGCAAATTCTTGGAAGTTTGCAAGTTTTCTTTACTTTGGGGAGCTAATTGTAAGAAAATTTGCCGAATCGCCTCAAGAAAATCATTCATTGCTTGTTGGATTACGCCTATTTCATCAGAACTTTTTGCAACCACAAATTTTTTGCTGATGTCTTTTGTATTCTTCAATTCAACCAGATATTTTCGCATTAAACGAATCCTAAAGGTAATACTATGCGCAATCAAATAACCTACTGCCAAAGTAATGATGACCACAATGCTTGCAATACTAAGCATAAACCAAAAGCTGAAAAAATTTGCTTTTTCAATCTTTGCAATTTGTTCTATCAAACCTTTTGCCAATCTATCTTCAACATTTTTTAATAGATTAATTTTCTGTGTAATAGTGCCAAACCAATAAGTTGCTTTGACTCCAAATCCCCCATCTATAAAATGTTCCATTGCAATTTTTCGCATTCTTTCCACTTCCGAAAAACTCTTGTCTTCAGTCATCTTGAGATAATATTGATAATCTTCGTTACTTGCATAACGTTTAAAATCCTCTAAGAAAATATTTTGCGCAATCGTTAAAGCAATGAAACGATTATAAATGCCTGCTGCAAACTTATCCGCTCCAAAAGTATTTGAAAGCACGGCACGTTCTTGTCCTGCATTTTCTTTGGCATTCAAAAAATTCACATAAGCAACAAGATTCCTTGTAATTTGGTCATTCGTGCTGATATTGATAATCTCCACAATAGATTGAATATTAGAGGCAATCGTGCCGGTATAATAACCCAAAATATCTCCCACTTTAACATTTAAAGAATCCACTCCCTGCCGAATCCCATTGATTTGCCCAATTCTATCAAGAGAAATTTTTAAAGAATCTTGAATATTTTTTGGATAAGTTTGCAAATTAAACTCTTGCAAAAAATCGTGCAATTCTTTGATTTTTTCGTCGCTTAATTTGCGTTGATTTTGTAAAGCCTCTTTGAAGTCGTTACCTTTTGAACCCAAAAATCCAGCCGAAGTTCCGCGCTCTTTTTGCAATTCGTGAATCACAAGAGAAATCTTAGTTGCTAGCGTTACGCCGTGCTTTAGCAGCACAGATTCCTGCGCAACTTGATACCTTTCGCTGACTAAAACAAGCGAAAAAGCAATCAGAGTAATTAGAGGAATTAACATCAAGCAAATTAATTTAACCCCGACTTTTAGATTATTCAAAATAAACATTATTTCTCCTTATTTTGCAAGCTTGACAATCAAATTCTGTTTTTTAATTATTTGATTTTAAGAGTAATTCTACAATTTTTTCTCAAAAATAAATCCGATTTAAATCAAATATTGAGTCTCTTTATTTAATTTTAGCAGAATTTTTATACAATATATTTCAATATTTCACAAATTGCACGAAGGAGAATTTATGAGAAAACATTTATTGTGCAGTTTCATTGCTTTGATGGCTTGTATGTCTTTTAGCGCCTGCTCTTCTACTGCTCTTACAAATCGTTCGCAATTAATGCTTTTGAATAGCCAAGAAGAAATCGCATTAGGAGAACAAAGCGCAAAACAAGTTTTACAACAATCCAAAGTCAGCAATAACCAAAAACAAGCACAAATGATTCAGCGCGTAGGACAAAGAATCGCAGATGTCGCGGAGCGTCCGGATTTTGTTTGGGAATTTTATCTTTTAGAGGACGAGCAAGTTAATGCCTTTTGTTTGCCCGGAGGTAAGGTGTTTGTTTATACAGGATTAATGCCCCTTGTCGCAAGTGATGATGAACTTGCTGTCGTATTGTCTCACGAGATTGCCCACACGATTCTGCGACACGGAGCAGAACGAATGAGTATGCAGACGCTTCAACAAATCGGGGGAGGATTATTAGGGATTATCGTGGGTTCTGCAGTACCTGAATATAGCAATCTTTTCAATCAAGCTTACAGCATAGGAAGTAATGTGGGCGTAATGTTGCCCTTTAGTCGTTCTCACGAACTAGAAGCAGATAAAGCAGGCATTCTTTTAATGCAAAAAGCAGGTTACAATCCCAAAGCCGCTATTAGCTTTTGGCAAAAAATGTCAGAGAATGGCGAGAAAAGCTCCTCTGACTTCCTCTCCACCCACCCAAACGATTCTAAACGAATCGCAGAGATTGAAAAATTGCTTGCACAGCAAGAACAAAATAAATAGCTCTGTATGCGTCCTTACGAAGCCCTTTAGGGCTGTGGCTATAATTTTACATAAAATAAAAATCTACTACGCGTCATTGCGAGAATGTGTAGCATTCGTGGCGTGCGTTGCGAAAGCAACTCACCCACACTTGCAAATCCACAGCCATTTCTTTAGCGATTCCATTGCGCCAACAAAGTCAAAAAAACATTCTGGAGCGATTCTACTTCACTCAAACGCACACACTCGTTAATGGAGTGAATGCTATCGTTGCACACGCCACATTCCACTACACTCACTCCATATTCCGCAAAATACCGCGCGTCGCTTGTGCCTCCACTCGTGCTAAGCTCTGGAGCAAAACCATTTTGGGAGTCTAGCACTTTTGCAATTCTTTGCACAATCAAGCTTTGCTTGTCTGTTAAAAAAGGCTTAGAGCTTTGGTTTAACTCTAAAGAATGCGGAATCTTGGCAAGCAAGTTTTCTAAATATCGGCGCAAATCCTCTAAACTCGTCTGCGTAGAATTGCGCACATTAAACATTATCTTTAAATCTTGTGGCGTAACATTCACGACTTCCAACCCCCCGCGAATGTCTGTAATCACAAGCTTGCTTGGCTCAAACTCCGCACTTCCTTTGTCTAGCTCATATCCTGCGATTTGTGGAAGATAAGGCGCAAGAATCTCCACAGGATTTACGCACTTCTTGGGATAGGCAACGTGCCCTTGCTTGCCAAAGATTTTTAAGATTCCATTGATAGAACCGCGCCTCCCGACTTTTATCATATCGCCAAACCTCTCCACGCTCGTAGGCTCGGCAACAATCGCAAAATCAGGCAACAAATCACGTTCTTTTAAGCATTCTAAAGTATATTTTGTGCCAAAAATTGCCGCGCCCTCCTCATCACTTGTGAGAAGCACAGAGACGATTCCACTCAATCCTTGTAATCTTGTGGAATCGCTAGAATCTTGCGCCCTTTGGGATTCCACATTTGCGCCTTTTGTGGAAGTTTGCAAGTTTTGCGATTCTAAACAATCCACAAACTCCCGAATCGCACAGACAAAAGCCGCTACCCCTGCTTTCATATCTTGCGCGCCCCTGCCATAGAGGAATCCCTCCTTTATCGTAGGATTAAAAGGCTCACTCGCCCAACCCTCGCCCGGTGGCACGACATCAATATGCCCCGCAAAGCATAAATGCGTTTTTGCACCCTGTAATTCCGCGTTAGAATCGTTAGAATCCACCCTTCGCGATTCCGCATTGCACGCATTCAAATCCTTGTAAAGAAAAAGATTTTTCACACCCTCTTTGTTAAACTCTAATGCTTCAAAATCGTGTAAAATCTCTCTAATATACGCATAGATTCCACATTCTCGCGGCGTGATAGTTGGATAAGTGATGAGCTGCTTTAAAACCTCTATGCTATTGGTTTGTCCTTTTACTTTGGGTTGCATTGGAATCCTTAATTAAATTTATTTTAATTCTTATAGAATACTTTATTATAGATGAGTAGAATGTTTTTATCATAAACAAAACCAAATTTAAAGAAGCTTAAATTGAGAAAATAATAGAATCCTGCGCAGGCAAAGCTTCCTCTTTTATCTTTAGAAATATAAATCTTGCGAGTAAGCCAACTTCTTGTCTTGATGACTTTTAAGATATTTACTCAGACTTGATAGTCTCTATTTGATATGCCTATACCGCTCCGCAAACTCTACAAATCAAATCATTAGAAAAAGTGTTCATAATCACTCTTTCCCCCTCCTCTTTTAATGGCTATAGGGGGGAGTGTTTTATTTCAAAGTGGAGATTTGATAGAGTGAGTGGCTTTTGCTCCTAACATTCCTTACCACCATATTCCCAATCTCACATAGCCTGTATGGGATTGAGTTTTGTCTCCTAAGATTCCATTATAGTTTAAGGATAATTCCATATTTTCTAGAATATTATAAGTGATTCCCACATTAGTAAAAGCAAAATAATCCGAACTTCTCACTTCTTCATTTAAAGGGAATCCAGCAGCAATTCCTCTGACTTTTCCGTCTTCATAAAGATTCCAATAAGCTCCTAAGGAAACATTATATTTGACCGTTGGGTTTGCTGCCCTTTGCCATCTTAGAGCAGTAATTACATCTACAAAGTTTGCATCTTCAGAATAATAATGTTCTTTGATGCTTCCATAATTTAGCGTGTAATTCTCCATACTAGTCCCTTGATAAGCTAGTCCAATCTCTGGAGAAAGCACGGAGTTATCATAGATATTATAAATATTTGCTCCCACTTTGGATTCCATACCATAACCTATGCTTTTTGGCTTTGCTTTTGCCTCTCCCCTCTCATAACCTCTATTGATTTTGTATTGACTTCTACCTAATTTTGCATTTCCTGATAGATAATACTCCACCAATCCTTTTCTATGCAAGACATTATAATAAGAAACTCCCATAAGAAACGAAGTATCATTAATATCTAAACCCCCATTGAAAGAAGGACTACTAAGACCTTTATCTGCTCTTTCATATCCAAAAAAGCCCCCTACTATTCCTGCATCATTCTTTAAAGGAGTTTGGATTCCAGCAAGAAATCCTCTTGTGTGCCCTTTTATATCTCCACCTCCTATATCAGAAGAATCATAAGAGAAATAAGGTGCAATAAAAGTATAATATTCCCCTCCACTTTTATTAGCAATAAATATATCATCTAATTCTCTAAGCAAATCTTCATCGCTCCAAATTTGCGCAGTAGATTCTGCATTCTCTGAAAGAATCATATCTTGAGTGAGTGAAGCATATTTTTCTGACTTGCCAAGATTATAAGATTCCAAAGATTCAAGATTAGATTCTTTGGAATTTTCAAAATTCGTTTGAAAGTTTTTAATGCTAAATTCTTTAAGAATAGAATTAATTCTAATATCTCTTAATCGGCTATTGGTGATAAGAGATTGAGAGACTTTAGAGCCAGAGAGGGCGGAGGTATCAAGCGTAAGGCTTGCTGCTTGTCCTCTTTTAGCATAAAAATCATTTAAAATTACACTTGAATTTCTAACAAAAACACTAAACTCACTTTCATTGCCGTTTTCATCTAGCCCTATGATACAATTTTCATTTTGGCAATTACTACCAAAGCTAACGCCTTGTTCCTCAATTAAATCTTCTAGTGTAAGCCCCTCTCTTTCAACTTGAGCAGTGATTTGTTTGATAAAGATTCCACCCTTTACCCCTGCATCAACTTTTAGTTTATTAAAGCGTGTGGGAGAAACATTTTCAATCGTAATGGCTTTTAGGGTATTATTCTCATTTTTAATATGCAAATCGTCATTTGTCAAACCAATGTTCCCTGTGGAAGCTAATATCATTGTGCCACCATTCTGATTTACGATTCCACCAGCAAGTGTGCCTGTGTTGGTTAGATGAGAGATTGTGCCAGAGTTGGTAAGTGTCTGAGTAATCGTGCCACCATTGGTAAGGTTGGAGATTGCACCAGAGTTAGTGAGAGTATCTATCGTGCCTTGGTTGTTATTGAGATTCCCAATTGTGCCACTATTTGTGATTCCTCCAGAAATCGCACTTGTGGAAGTAAGCGTTTGGATTGTGCCTTGATTGGTAACTCCATTATTAATAGATTCTGCAGTTAGAGCATTAATATTTCCACTATTAGTAATTCCATTTTGAATGGAATCTACATCAAGAGAAGAAATTGTGCCACTATTTATGATTTGATTGGCAACTCGCAACATAATATCACTAATTGTGCCTGTGTTGGTTATTCGATTGTTAATCGTCCCATTTGTAGATTCCACTCTCTCTATTTTACCCTTATTTTCAAAATTATCTATCGTGCCTTGGTTGGTGAGAGTTTCTATCTTACCACTCGTTTCGTTAGTGAAATTATTAATGTATCCCCTATTATTGTTGTTGTCAATCCTTGTAATCTCACCCGAGTTAGAGAGATTAGTAATGGTTCTTTGGTTAGAGATACTATTAATAATGCCACCATTGTTATTATTCAAAGTGGTAATTGTGCCAGAATTATCAATTCCACTACTTGTTCCTTTTATCTCTCCACTATTATTAATTGTAGTAATCGTGCCCCCATTGAGGATTCCTTTGTTGCCCTCACCGATTGTACCATTATTGGTAAGAGTGGTGATTGTGCCATAATTATCAATTCCGTTACTTGTTCCTGTCATCTTTCCACTATTATTAATTGTAGTAATCGTGTTACCACTACTGTTATGAATAGCCCATCTTGCACTTATTGTTGCATTATTTTGATTATTAATCGTTCCAATATTGGATCGATTTCTATTTGAAATCCCATCATCTCCATTTGTTGAAATTGTGCCTTGATTGTCAATTGTGTTAATAGTAGCATTGTCTACACTGATTCCTCGCCTTCCTCCTTGAATTGTCCCTTTATTCACAACTTCATTTATTGTAGTATTTCGATTTATCGTTACTGTTCCTTCTCCTGCCGTTCCTGTTACCGTTGCTCCTGGTTGAATTTCAACGTTTGCATTAGAAGGTGTGTTAGAAGAGTTTATAGTAACTCTAGATTCTGTTCCTATGGTGCATTGATTTCCATTGCAAGTGTAAGCATATGCAGAAGAAGAAAAAACAATCATTGCACAAATGGTAGATAACTTTAAATATTGTGGGAAATTAGAGACTTTGGATTGGTCGCAAATATTGGATTGAAAGGATTGGCTATTTAAATCATGTAAATG